>QMKU01000042.1 GCA_003646525.1 Campylobacterota bacterium | reverse complement strand
GATATTGGCATCACTGACACCACCTCGATGTTCAGTAGGGAGTGATACGCTGCAAAGTTGATTGATGCGTGTGATAAAATGTTCTTGTTCTAATGAAGGCTGCATCACATCCCGTTGAATACCTCCACTGAGTTCTGAATGTGTCCCAGATACATGTGGATGTGAAACTATTTTATCAATAGCGGTAAGTACTCTGTCTCGTTCTTCTAAAGAGGTGTAGCGAAGCTCAAAGGTGAGATGCGCCTTGGGTGAGATAGTATTGGCACCGATTCCGCCACTGATCTTGCCGACATTGACGGTCGTTCCCTTGGATAAGTCGGTCAAGGCAATGAGTTTAGTGATCTTGTGTGCTGCTTCGAGATTGGCATCGGCACCGTCACTGTAGTGGTTGCCTGCGTGGGCTGCCTTGCCTCCAATATCGATAAAGAAGGTACCTACTCCCTTCCTAGCTGTTACCACTTCATCGTGCAAACCTGCAGCTTCAAAAACCATACAGTAGTCATAAGCTTTTGCCAATTGAATGGAGAGGTGTTTGCTATCATCACTGCCCGTCTCTTCGTCTGAAACTAGTAGAAAATCAATATTGTGAATTTCTCCGTTTGATTGATGGATACTTCTCAGTGCTTGTAGTGCGACATAATTACCACCCTTCATATCACAAACACCAGGTCCATAAATCCACTCTTCATCTTCGCTGAAATGTTCGAAGGTATCAGGTGGAAATACCGTGTCGATATGACCTAGCAGTAGTAGCTTTTTCCCCTCTCTATGAGTAGATTTGAAATATAGATGATCACCTATCTCTTCTCTGTTGTAGCGTGTCAACTCCATACCAAGTGCACAAAGCCATTGGGAAAATATAGCGCCATTTTCATCTACACCTATTTTGTTTTTTGTCCAAGAGTTGATCTCTATAATTGACTTTAGCTCAGCAAAATTCATAAGTACTATTTACTCTCTTTTTGGGGTGCTTCAGGACTTTTGGAATGCTCTTCTCCTTGGCGAACGCAGAGGGCATAATAGTTGTGGTCATAAGAAGCTGTGTTGTACCTGCCTAGATCGAAGTCAACATACCATGCTTCGTCATGTCGATCTTTTGTAGAAGACCAATAGATACCCTCTTGTATATTTTGGAAAGCATGCTTGACATTGAGGTCACGGCGACCAAGCTCCATGATGGCTTTGAGTTCCTCTTTGTTCGGGAGTTTCCAATCAGAAAATCCAAGATGCGACATGGTGTTACAATACTCTACAGCTTTACTATATGTCATTTTTGATGAGGCTATTATATCGGAATAAATTTTTCCATTTTTCATATCTTTGACAATCTCTTGTTTGCTGTCTCGTACAAAATTTTTATCTATTTTCCCTGAGTCTCTTCCATAAGCGAAACTCATATTGGACATAAATCCTGCTGAAGCTATCGCAGTGGCAATTGTCAGTGTTAAAACTATTTTTTTCATCAGTCTATTTTCCTTTTTTGTTGATATTTAGCAAGTTTCTAAATTCTTTTTTGGGTAGTCAAAAAAAAGTAGTTCGCTTTTGGCGGTTTCAATATTCTCACTGTCAAAAGATATTCCTATGATGCCTGTGGTAGGAATATTGTCAATTTGATACCCTGAGAGGGTATTGCTCAGTATGGTCAAAAATGGATTGTGACCAACTAGCATGATGCTATCATACTCTTTAAAAGCTTGCTTGATAATTTCGTGCAGTTGGATGGTACTAGCTTCATAAATATGCTTATCATAGATGACTTTTGTATTGAGAGCCTTGGAGAAGCATTTGGCTGTGCTTTTGGCTCTTTTTGCAGGGCTTGAGATAATAGCTTCAGGGCTAATAGCTTTTTCGCCCATTCGTATTGCCATCATAGGTGCATCGTGTTTTCCTCTCTTGTTGAGGGGTCGGTCAAAATCACTGATTGAAAAGTCTTCCCAGCTTGATTTGGCATGACGAAGAAGGTAGAGTATTTTTGTTTGCATTTCATACACTTTCAGGTTCTCAGTTCTCTTGATTTGGCACGAGAATTGAGAAGAAATATTTTGTCTAGTGAAGAATAGCAGTAATCAATTGAAAATAAGCTAAATAAGAGCTCTAAAGTAGGGCTATAAACTTTAAATGCTATCATGCTAAACGATTTATCTAACTAAATAACTTGAAGGACGGTACTAATGGCACGAACAAACTACTCATATGAAAAACGAGGCAGAGAACTAGAAAAACAAAAAAAGCAAGAAGAGAAACGACAAAAGAGACAAGCTAAAAATAAAGCTTCCGAAGAAGAGACAGAAGAGACAACTCCTTCTGCCAAAGAAAACCCTTCGGAGGAGTAGCATACAGTTCCCAACAATACCACTACGATAGCATCATTGGGTTAAAATCCCTGCACCGATATTTAGCTTTTATTTTAATATGATAAAATACGCGCATTCAAGCAGGGCATCATAAAGAAAAAAAAGGAGTTATTTATGTCAAGAAAAATAGGTATGTGGCTGTACCAAAACGGAGGCGGTGACAAGATAGAAAAGAAAATCGTCAAAAAACTAAAAGAGAGAGATATTAAGGCTATTACAGGTATTAATCCACGACATGCTATCGCCAATAATGGGCATATTTATCATAATGGCTCACGGGCGGACAAGCTTGATCTCTTTTTCTCTTACAATGCAGGCGAACAGACTCAGTATCAAGTCTTTTTGTATCAGGCACTCAATCGTATCATGCCTATGATTAATAGCTATGAGGCCTTTTCATTGACAGAAGACAAATTTCAAACTTCATTTCTATTGCAAAATCATGGTATTGCAACTCCGGATTTTAAACTCTGCCACAGAGATGATGGTGATGAGCTCAGATCCATTATTCGTAAATGGGACAAAATGGTTTATAAACCAACAGATGGATGGGGCGGTATAGGGCTCACGAAAATAGAGAATGAGGCAACACTTGATATGCTTCTTCCTCTCCTTAATCAAATGGATTTGAGATTTTTCTATGTAGAGAAATTTTTGAAGTATGATAATAGTGATTTTAGAGTTGATATTGTGGATGGAGAGTTTGTGGGTTGCTATGGGCGCAGAGCCGCTGGAACAGATTGGCGTACCAATATTACTAGCGGTGGCTCCGTCTTCATGCGTGAAGCCAATGATGAGATCGTCTCACTTGCCAAAAAGGCTACCAAGGTTTGCGGTGCAGATATAGCAGGAGTTGATATCATTTATGATCTTGAAAAAGAGGAGTATGTCGTCATAGAAGTCAATGGCATTCCGGCTTTTGCAACACCAGAACAGGAAAAAATGGGTCTGAACTTCAATGATAAAAAGATAGATTTGATCGTGGATATGATCGATAGAAAAACTAAAAAGAAAAAAAGAAAAAAGAAAAAAGGACAAAAATAATGGCAAAGAAAAAACAGGAAAAACTTCCAAAATTAGGTATGCTCTATCTTGATTATGTCTTGAGATTTTTTGACAAATCAAACTTCAAGGGATGGCCTGACAAGATCGAAACAGTGACTTATCACTGGAAAAATGATAAAAATCGTTTTATTCGAGAAGTCAAGCGTAAAAAAATTGATATATTAATCGGAAATATTCCTGCGACAGCTTATGAGACTTTCAGGGAGATTGCTAGAGCGTTGCCGAATGTACAATTTATCCCCTCTTTGGATACGCAATTTTCCAATAAATCCAAAGAGAATGTAACACGATTTGCTTGGAAGTATGATATCCCTATTCCTAGAACTTATATCTATTATGATACCAAAAAAGCAGAAAATTTTATGGAAACAACCCAGTATCCAAAAATCATCAAGAAGAGCTATGGTCCTTCTAACTATGGTGGATATTTTGTTCATAAAGTTGACTCTGCAAATGAAGCGAAAGCGTTGATAGCGCAGAAGAGATACAACCCAGTCTATATGCAGGATTTTGTCCCGATGGAGGCAGATGTGCGTGTCATGCTGATCGGTCACAAGCCAGTGTGTGCTTTCTGGAGAAGACCTCCTGAGGGTGAATGGCTGACCAATACTTCACAGGGTGGTTCGATGGATTACCAAAAGGTACCCAAAGAGCTGTTGGACTTGGCTGTTCAAGTCTCCAAAGATGCCAATGCGGAGTATTGGGCCTGTGATATCGCTGTGGGCAAAGATGGTAAATACCGTATCCTTGAGTGTGCGACAGCATTTGCAGCTTTCCCTTATATCCGGGATTGGATCGGTCAATATTTGATGTGGAAATTTGGTAATGGACGATTCTCCAAGCCAAATATCCCTCTCTACAACTGGGAAGAGTTGGGTAAAATGGATGCTTCTGTTCTCAGAACACTTCGTTATATTACTTTTGGTAAATATACACCAAGTTATGATGGTGCTTACTTCCTCGATAGCAAGAGAGTAGAGACAGAAGAGGGAAGTACGAGTCTTCATGAGCTTGACTCTCTCTATCCGATGCTTTTGACTGAAGACCGCAACTATGAAGAGTGGGCAAGTGAAAAATGGAATTTCCAAGATAACTATGGCAAATCCATCTCCAAAGTCGATGAAAAGCAAAATCCTGACTATGGTGATGATGAGAGTACGGAAGCGGTTGAGACTGAGATTGAGATTGCTCTTGATGAAGATAAGATGACTGAGATACTTAGATCTGTCAAAGGAATCGGAAAGAAAAAATCTGAAAGAATCCTCGATAGGTTTGATTTGCACGAACTGATTCATGTGCTAGAAAATGAACCTAAAAAGCTTTTGAAAAAAATCTCATGGATGAAGAGGCATCTGCTTGACGAATTGACTAATGAGTGGAATAACTTTAAGAAAAAGATTTAAATTACTATGAAAAACCAATATCAATCCTATGAAGAGAGCCTCAATTTTCTTCAGGATATGCAAAAACAGTTTCCTAACCTGATCGAAGTGATCAAGATAGGGACAACCTACGAAGAGAGAGATATCGTACTAGTCAAAATCTCTCAAAATGTAGAGGGAGCTGACGAGAAACCTGCGATGCTCTATACAGGAAGTATCCATGCTAGAGAGTGGATCGGTAATGAGCTGGCATTGAAATTTATAGAGTATGTTGCAGGAAATCAGCATGTTGATCCAGAACTCGAAAAAAGTTTGAATGAATCTACGATCTATATGGTACCTTGCCTCAATCCCGATGGATTTGAATATTCTAGAAAACATTTCTCTTTTTGGCGAAAAAACCGTCGTCCAAATGGAGATGGTACGATCGGTGTCGATCTCAACAGGAACTTCTCTATCGGTTGGAGTAAAAACAGCAACACAGGTTCCAATATCTATGGTGGATCGGCACCTTTTAGCGAAGCGGAAACTAGTGCGATCAAAGCTTTTGTAGATTCTCATGAAAATATTACGATAGCTTTTGACTATCACTCTCAGGGGAATGTTTTTTTCCCAGCACATAAGTTTAATCACGAGGCAGAGATAGATGGTACAGACCTCAATGTCTTATGCGCCAATATGAATGATGAGATCGCCAAGGTAACAGGGCGACACTATGGTATTCATCGAGGAAAACCACCTGCACAATTGATCAGTGGAAGTGGTCGGGAGTACTACTACTCCAAAGGTATCATTGCTACAGTTGTCGAAGTGGGAACCAAAAATATTCCCGACTATATGAAGAGTATGAGTAGCAGTGTACACGAAAATATTCCAGCACTCAAACATGCCTTTGGTGAAGTGGTCAACTACTCATCTCAAGCACCACATAGAGTTGCTGATTTTACGATCAAAGAGGTGCTATCTAATACAGTTACATTGATTTGGGAGTATGAAGTACGGGATGTGATTTGCTTTGAAATTTTTAGAAGTACAAAAGATAAAGATGCATGCAACGATCGTACGCTGATCGCTGTCGTCGGTGAAAATACTTTTGTCGATACTGACCTAGAGAGTTCGACTAATTATATCTATACTATCCGAGCTGTCAATAAGAAAAGTGGCTACAGATCACCTTTTGCCCCTATTGTCAAAGTTAGAACTGCACTAGATGAAGATGAATTTTTCAAGCTTATCTTTGCGAGCAAGAGTGGAACAGGCTATCTAGGTCAATACACGCAAGAGCAAAATCGTTCTCACTTTGGACTCAACTCGCTCTTTGTGGGCATCAATAAATCCAAAGGGATATGTGATGCCGTACTCAGTTTTGATTTTGACTCTCTACCTGATGATGCGATGATCAAAGAGGCAAGACTCTATCTCTATCCTATGAATCGTGTCGGTGCCAAGATCGAAAAATTTGGTGAATGGAATCTCTCACTTATGAAGCCTGACAGTTTCACTGAGGTCACTGATTTTAAACAAGTAGATAATGCTAAAACCAAAGGAACCATAGGGCGAGCGATTAAGTCTCATAATTTGACGCAAGGGATTTGGAATTCTTGGGAGTTTTCCAGCCATGAGTGTGAACTTCTCCAAGAAGAGATAGCTAAAGGTCAGGCGCACTTTCGTGTCGATGGACCCAAATATCTTCCTGAGGGTGAAGATTCTCAAATGATGCAGTTTGATATCGGTTACGGACAATTTGGTGGCGGTATTCAATATCGTCCTATCCTAGATATCAAATATACTGTCACAGAACAAAAGATCAAACTTCCAGCTAGCACTTTGGCAACTATCTCCCAAAAAGGCTTGGAAGAAGATCTGTTGAAAAGTGGTTTTGATGAAAATGCCAATAGAATTTATGGCTATTTGGATTTTGATATTAGTGCACTGCCTAATCCTGAGACAACAGTCATCACCAAGTGTGTACTCAAGATCAGAAATAGTAATACCTTTAAGAAAAAACGAGATATTCTCTATTATATTGAATTAGTTGAAGTCGATGAAGTGGGTAGTTATGAGGATATCAGAAATCGTGACAAGATCGAGTATATAGGGTATGAAGTCTCTGAAAATGATTTAGCTGGTAAAGAGTATCAGTATTTTAATTTTGATACCCTCTCCAAACAAGTACTCGATGAGATGCATCAACTTGGCAAAAAACTCAAGCTTGTCATACGGGCTAGTTCTGCATCTGGTGTAAAAAATCGTGTCGTCAAGTGGAAATCTGATGTCGAATTGGTGGTCAAGTATATTGAAAAACGCCGAATAGCTCCTATTTCCGCAGAAAATTTTCATATCACCAAAGAGAGTGGCATGGTCAAGCTCAACTGGGATGCTGCCAAAGAAGATGCTGTGACAGGTTACCATGTCGTACGAAATACTTTTCATGCCCCCAAACATTTTGCTGACGGAGTGAAGATCTATGGAGGCAAAGATACCTATACTTATGATAATTTTGCTTCAATGGATATAGAGAAGTATTATGCTGTTTTTGCTTATGATAATGTGCCTAATTTCTCGGAAGGATCTATTGTGAAATATAATCCTCTGGAAACCTACTAGGGGGATATTTTTGCTCTTCAACTCGTATGTTTTTATTTTTGCTTTTTTGCCTGTCACTTTTTTTGTCTATTTCTATCTCAATCGCCTGAAGCTGACAGGGGCGAGTAAAACTTTTTTAGTACTCTCGTCACTCTTTTTTTATAGTTGGTGGAATATCGCCTATCTGCCTATCATACTAGCTTCGATGTTTTTCAACTATTTTATCGGTCTCTCACTAGCAAAGAAAAAAACGCCTATCAAAATTTCAAAAAAGATTTGTTTGACCATGGGCATCACTGCCAATGTGGCACTGTTGGGTTATTTTAAATATGCTGATTTTCTGATAAGCAATGTCAACCGACTCCTAGAGACCCATGCTGATCTCTTGCATCTAGCTTTGCCGCTAGCAATATCATTTTTTACTTTTCAGCAAATTGCCTATTTAGTGGATAGTTATCGAGGCGAAACCAAAGAGTATGATTTTCTTAATTATGCCAATTTTGTTACCTTCTTTCCTCAACTCATTGCTGGTCCTATCGTCCACCATCAGGAGATGATGCCTCAGTTTGCTGATATCAGAAACAAGGTGATTCAATATAAAAACATCACTTTGGGACTCTTTATTTTTTCTATAGGACTCTTCAAGAAGGTGATTATCGCTGATTCGTTTGCGGTGTGGGCAACTGCGGGGTTTGACCATGCTCCACTGCTCAACATGATGGAGGCTTGGGCGACTTCACTTTCGTATACCTTCCAACTCTATTTTGACTTTAGTGGTTATACGGATATGGCGATTGGTGCGGCACTTCTTTTCAATATCAAACTTCCAATCAACTTCAATTCACCCTATAAAGCGACCTCTATTCAAGACTTTTGGCGGCGCTGGCATGTCACACTGAGCCGTTTTCTCAGGGATTATGTCTATATTCCACTAGGTGGTAATCGCAAGGGAGAATTTAGAACCTACACCAACCTGATTGCAACTTTTCTCATCGGTGGAATATGGCATGGTGCAGGTTGGACCTTTGTCTTTTGGGGATTGCTACATGGACTGGCGATTGTCATACATCGCGCATGGGGTCTTCTAGGCATACGGATGCATGCATTTCTTGCTTGGTTCATCACTTTCAATTTTATCAATATCACTTGGGTATTTTTCAGAGCAAAAGAGTGGGATGATGCGCTTAAAGTTTTG
>QMKU01000041.1 GCA_003646525.1 Campylobacterota bacterium | reverse complement strand
TATAATGTACCTCTCATCAAAGGAAGCAATGAGATCAATATCTCTGCTATGAGTGAAGATAACACTTCACTCTCAAAACTTATGACAATAAACTCAGATGCCAACGGTTCTGCTCCTATAGGGATGAGAGCAACGGAGTATGAAGGTATAGGATCACTACAGACAGAAGTAGAGGTGGGGACATTGCTCAATGTAAGAGAGTATTTGTTTGATAGTGATGGGGATGGGGTTATTGATGAGACACATATGAGTGATGATAGTAACTTCAGTGTTAATCTGACACAAGAGGGTAGGTATATGCCTAGGGTGACTATCAGGACACAACAAGATCTGCTTTATAGTAGTGGGGGTTATGTGCTTTCTTTGGATGTTAAAGCCACTGCGGATCAAAAAGACCCTGTGGGAGCACAAGCGGTAGATGTTGCCAAGAGTTATGTACAGGCAATTATAGATAATGATAGAGAAAGTGTAGAGAGACTGCTTGGATATAACCAAAGAATGATCGGTTATGTTTATGGTGATCCTAGAGCACAGCAGTTCCTAGCAGAGATGTATAGCAAGATCATAAACTGTAGAAAGGGGTCAGGTAACAACTACAACTCTTAAGCTGTAGTAGTTGCCCCCCCTTAGCTTAGCTTCGATGATATGGTAGTATTCTGCTATCTCTATGCGTGGTTTTCTTGGCATTGCTGCTTCCTTTAGTGATAGGATTATAGTGTAGGGTTGCTTACGATTGCGTTCACCTCGACCCCTTTAGCCCTTTAGTTGTGACCTAGGCTGTCGGAAAATGACAAAATAAGTGTATATTTGATTTCTTGTTTTTGGCTTTTTACTATTGTGATCATCAGTATAGTAGGGGTCATGTGTTGCAAAATCAACTCACGAAGTGGGTGGATTTTCAACACTTGACCTCGGTTGAGTCGTTAATCTTGTTAACCGAGGTCAGGTGATTCATGATGCATTCGCTACGCTTCACGCATCACAAATCACCAGACCCCTACCATTCTGCACAATCCAAAAAATAGGAAATGAGATATAGGGTAAATGGGCTATTTTTCGACAGGCTAGGTCAGTCATATTCTCTTGGGAGATTCCTTATTCCAATGAAACAAGCACGGCAAGGGTCATATATTGACTCCTAGGATGGAAGCAAGCGAAAGATATTAATGACATAATCTTGAAAATATATAGTTTTACCTAAGCTATTGGTTACAGTTTTTGGATTAACTCGTAGTCCATCTCCGCTAGCTTTGAGAAAAGACTCTTTTGCCGTCCATTTTTCATAAAAATAGTTTATTATATGCTCTTTTTTTATATTTACAAATGTTGAAAATTCAGCCCCATTCATAAATTCTAATGCAACGCTTTTAGAGACTATAGAGTCATCCATATACTCAATATCCAAACCTACTATGCCCATAGTAGATATGGCAATAGCAACCATATCTTTAGAATATGAGATACTAAAATCAATCTTATGAGTGCCTTTAAACCTTGGTCGTTGATTGTTGGTATATGCAAATGTGAAATCTTCTAAAATATAGTTTTTTTTACAATAATTAAATAGAAATGTTCTTGCTAGCAACCTTTTTGTTCTATCTTTAGTATTTTTGAACTTTTTGATTTTTTTTATCTGCTCCATAGGTATTATAGAGTTATCTACCATGAAACTATTTTTCTCTATACTAAAGATAAAGATTTTAGTATCTGCATCAATATCAATAGTTTCAAGATCATTCATCTACATTAAAGCCCAAGCGCATCTTTGAATGTTTTCTCAAATGCATTAGAGAATAACTCTTTATAATCTTCGTTAAAATATATTCCATGTTTTTTGAGCTCGATCTGCGTCAATGAAGTATCAAAATGCATCAGCTCTTCACTTGTATCATCTTGAAAATAAAGTGTCAGTGGAAAAAGAGGTGTTCCCTCTTTGAGAGGTTTTATAGCTCTCTCTTTCCATTCATCAAATGGAACTATCTCTATCTGTTTGGATGTGACTTCACTCAACATCTCAACATAATCTTTGAGTGATATCTCATTTGGATTTGAAAGATTTAACATAGTTTTATTGGTCTGACCAAGTGTTACACTCACCATAGCCTCTGCCAATTGATTTACACCAACAGCTTCAAAAACAATATCTAAATCTGGAGCTAAGCCAGTATCAATATATGCTCTCATCATCAAAAGTGCAAAATTACTATTCATAGGACTAGACACTCCTGTATCTGTATTTAAAAAGATATTTCCAGGTCTTAAAATAAGTCCATCCATACCCCTAGAAAAAGCCTGTTGCATTAATCGTTCAGAGACCCACTTACTTAAAGCATAGCCACCAAAAAAACACCTCAGGAGAGTCTAGGAGTAGGGACTTCAGTCCCGTCTATATTGGACTAAAGTCCAACCTCCAAAAAGTATCTAGTATAAGACGAAGGATGCCAAATTGTACAAAAACTATTACTACTCTAGCCTCCTACATTTATAATGTACCCCTTTGAGCTGTTCAAAATCACTTTTAATCATACTACCTCGTCTGGATTATTTGGATTATTAATTGATAAATCTGAAATATCAAGATAGTGGATTTGTGGTTCATCAAATAGAAAGCTCTTGAGTAGAGTTGTTTTACCGCTTCCTATCTGACCAGATATAAATAGAGGAGTAGAGGCGTATTCATAAACCTCTATAAAAAACTTTATATCTCGTTTAATATCAGGATATATCTCAATATAACGCTCTTGTAACTCTTCCATGGATAGAGTATGGGTAGGATGAATATCTTTAGCAATCTCTAAAATATTAGCCACTGTAGTTCTCCAAAACTATATATTTATTATACACAATATTATCTTTTTAGTTGTTAAAATTTCAATTCATTCCCCCTGCTCATGAAAGTACAATCATTACCTATGTGTTGATATGCATTACATTTAATCATTTTAAAGATATAATCACACTATGAAACTTAAAATACCCTTATTAACACTTTTCTTAACTGTTAGCTCGCTTTTGGCAGAAGGCAACAATGCAGATAATCTGCCTGATATAGAACAAACTGGAAGCTGGGTTCCGATCCCCTTCGCATTTAGTTCTGATTCAACTGGTTTAGCTGGTGGTGCGGGTACTATCGCACAGGGGCTTTTTCAGCCACAGACAACATTTGTAGCTGCATTTACTTATGGTGTAGAGCAGGACATCATTACAAATGACAATCCTGAAACTACTAATTTTAGTGCAGTTCTTCTCTCTTATAGTAATATCAAAATCCCCTATACTACACAATTTTTCTTCTCCTTTTGGGGCTATGTCAGCCATTGGCCAAAAGAGACTATCTATCTTGATGGCTCTAATGATTCGGACCAAGATGATGGATTGGTGACATCTAGTGATAGTGATTTTTACACAGCGACACTGACCTATGTGCTTCCTATGGGAGAAGGCATCGACAATCCAGACAACATCTATAAGCTACGCAATGGTTTTGCAATGGATCGTGAAAATTTTGCCAATGGTGTGCCTTTCGAGACAGGAAGAACGACACTGCAACTTAAAGCTTTCTATCAATACCAAACAATAGAAAACTGGGAAGAAAGCGAACCATGGAGCCTTGCAAAAACTATGCCCGAGTGGAATGACTCTGGATTGAGATTTGCTCTGACACATAATAATACAGATTATGATCTAAATCCTTCACGAGGATATAGTTTTGAGATTCAGTACTCTGGCGACTTTGGCTGGAGTGACAATCTGCAGAGTTGGGACAGTCTAGAGTTAAAATATAGTAAATATATTGATCTTGATACCTTCTCTTTCACACAACAAAATGTATTAGCACTCAATTTTTGGACGGCATACTCTCCTAGTTGGGATACAGATCGTCATATTTATCCAGGCTTAGATACAAACCGTCCACCTATGTGGGAAGGCCCAAGACTGGGTGGTTTTTTCCGGATGAGAGGATATGAGAACAATAGATTCTCAGGCAAAGCAGCCATTTATGCCACCGCAGAGTATCGGGCGATTCTTGATTGGAATCCGTTCAAAACGGAAGAGTTCCTAAAAAAGAATACGCCTATTGCCATAGACTGGTTTCAGGTTGTTCCTTTCGTAGAAGCAGGAAGAGTCAATGACGCGTATGATTTTGATCTTTTAACGGACTTGAAATACGATGCAGGGATCAGTCTGCGTGCCTTAGCGGCAGAAATGCCCGTGAGGTTGGATATTGCCGTTAGTGATGAGGGTGTCAATATGTGGGTCATGTTCCAACAGCCTTTCGACTTTTAGAACAATTTATTTTTGGCAGATTCCTTATAAAGTTAAATATTTAGGAGCAGGGACTTTAGTCCCGTTTTATGGGACTAAAGTCCCTGCTCCAAGTATCTATTTTTGGTATTATTAAATTAGTATTCCTAAAAAACAGTAGGCTGTATTTTTTCGTTATTTACTCCGCCCTCTGCATTGACTTTTTGCAACGAATTCCAGAGTCTGCTTGCGATCTTCTGGTAGCGTTTTGAACTTTCACAGTTGGGTGCCAATACGGTGATGGGCAAGCCACTATCTCCACCCTCTCTGATGGCAGGTTCTATAGGTATTTCTCCCAGAACCTCTGTGCTGTATGCATCTGCGAGAGGTTGCGTGGTACTTTTGCCAAAAATATCGTACTCCTTGCCACTCTCAGGACAGATAAACCCACTCATATTTTCGACGATACCCGCGATAGGGATATGAAGCTGAGTAAACATATCCATACTGCGTATTGTATCGTCTAATGCTACCTTCTGAGGAGTAGTGACACAGACTCCAGCAGTGACTGGCAGATTCTGGGCAAGAGCCAGCTGAGCATCTCCTGTACCTGGAGGCATGTCAAACAACAATACATCGAGGCTGCCCCATTCGATATCTTCGAGCATCTGCTCTATCGCTTGAGTGACCATAGCACCCTTCCAGATGAGCGAGGAACCTCTCTCTACTAGTGAGCCAATCGACATCACCTTGATATCGTATGCAAGTATAGGCTTGATTGTTTTGCCTAGAAAAACAGGTTGTATCTCCTCTATACCCATCATCCTTGGGATATTGGGTCCATAGATATCTGCATCTAGCAATCCCACCCTTTTGCCCTGTTGTGCTAGAGAGATAGCGATATTGACTGCTGTTGTTGATTTGCCGACTCCGCCTTTGCCACTGCTGACCATTACGAAGTTGTGGATATTTGGAAGTACATTTCTGCCCTGTGAGCTTGTCTCCTTGGGTATCACTGGTTTAGCTATGGTCAGATTGACTTCCGAAGCACCTAGTATAGAGATTCTTTTGATGATTTCCGTGCGGAGCTGGGATTCTATCTCTACAGAAGCAGAGGGGATATTCATCTGAATGGATACTTTATCATCATCAATGCTAATCTCCTTGACAAAGTCAAATGACATAATATTTTTCTTAAAACCTGGATATATAACCTCTGAGAGAGCCTCTTTTAGACAATTTATATCTATCATATTTTACAAACCTTTGAATTATTTCTTATTATTTTGGTATGATTATGCCATATAATCATTAAGGGTATCAATTTTGAAAAAAGAATTACTAATTTTTACAGGTATTTTTCTGTTTTTGGCACTAAGTATGCATTTCAAAGAGTGGCTGAGTCATCCTATCGAGCATGTTACATCATTGCCAACTGCAGGAGCTTATGGTGTCGGTGCTTTTCATCCACTAATCTTTACACTTGTCATATATATTTTTATTTTGATTTTTAGAGTAATCTTCAGCTTTTTTGGACGATCTAAATAGTCAGAGACCATCGCAACGAGGAAACTCACGAAGTAAGTGAATTTTCAACACTTGACCCCTAGCATCTCAAGAGTTGATAGTACAATAATGAAGAATAAAAAAAATGGATGAGGGAATGAATGATTCGGGCAAAAGCCCGAAAGGTTTTAGCAAGAGTAAGTTGAGTGGAACTCATATCCTGTTGGTCTAGCTTCGTCTGGGTGTACTTGAGCTGCGAACATATATTGTCTATATGTTGTGATAAACTCATCACTCATAACAGGTCTAAGGAATTCAAAATCTCCTCTAAGACCCTCAAGTGACTCTCTCAGTGTTCGAGGCATTTGTGGGATGTTTTTCTCTTTGATCTCATCAAGAGTAAGCTCAAATAGGTCAATATCCATAGGACCCACTGGTACAGACTGATGTTTGATACCATCAATTCCTGCTAGCATCAATACTGAAAAACAGAGGTAAGGACAAGCCGTAGAGTCTGGGAATCTAGTCTCGATTCTAGTAGCCATCTCGCCTGCACCATAAGGGATACGACAAGCAGCTGAACGGTTCTGACTAGAGTAGGTCAAGATACTAGGTGCTTCAAATCCAGGAACAAGTCTCTTGTAGGAGTTTGTGCTTGGATTTGTAAAGGAAGAGACTGCTGCAGAGTGGTTAAATATACCACCTAGATAGTGAAGTGCTGTTTGGCTGAGGTTTGCATATTCACCCTCTTTGTAAAATAGATTTTTGCCATCTCTCCAGATAGATTGGTGTACATGCATACCGTTACCATTGTCTCCATAGAGTGGTTTTGGCATAAATGTAGCTGTCTTGCCGTTGAGGTGTGCTACCATCTTGACAATATATTTATACTTTTGTACATTGTCTGCTGCTTCGATCATATCACCAAATTTGATACCGATCTCACCTTGTGCTTGAGCGACTTCGTGGTGACCTAACATAACTGTAAGACCCACCTCTTCCATGATTAGCATCATCTCAGCACGGAGATCGACCATAGAGTCTGTCGGCATTGTTGGGAAGTAGCCACCTTTTGTACCTGGTCTATGACCCATATTTCCCATCTCACTATAAGAGGTTGAGTAGTTCCATTCACCCTCTTCAGAATCAACTCTATAGCCTGTCTCGTTGATCCCTGACCAGATCTGAACATTGTCAAAAATGAAAAATTCATTCTCCGGACCAAAGTATGCTTCATCACCTATGCCCTCTGACTCCATATAAGTAAGCGTCTTCTTGGCGATAGATCTCGGACATCTCTCATAAAGCTCGTTTTTGTAGATATCATATACATCACAAAAGACAATAATCGTACTATCCGCAGTAAATGGATCGAGAAATGCAGTAGGAACATCAGGCTTGAGAAGCATATCTGATTTGTTGATTGGCTGCCAGTTTTCGATAGATGAACCATCGAACGGAAGACCAACTTCTAGCATCTCAGCAGGAACAGCACTCATACGATAAGAGATATGATGCCATACACCTTTGATATCCGTAAATCTAAAATCTACAAACTCTACCTCGTTTGCTTCGCAGTATTTATAAAACTCATCTACATTATTGACAAATTTGCCCATGTGTTCTCCTGAATAAAATTTTTATCGGTACAGTATACCTATATAAACAGTAAGGTTCTCTTGTTGGGTGCTTAAAAAATAACCAATTCCCTATCCCTCTGCTCAAAGGTAACAGCTTTTGTGTACCCTACTCTTTTTGCCAATGCTACTGATTTATCGTAAGCAAAGCCCACTTGATCTACGCTGTGTGCATCTGAACCGAATGTGATAGGAATATCAAGAGTGTAGGCTTCGATCAGCAGTAGTTCAGAGGGGTAGATCTCTTTGACAGGTTTGCGTAAACCAGCTGTATTGATCTCTAATACCATATTTGATTTTTTGATTGTTTTGAGTGCTTTGCTTGCCAAGAGTCTCATATCTTTTGTTGGCATATATTTAAAAACCTTTATAAGATCGAAGTGCCCTACTATATCAAAATATCTAGTTTTTGCCATAGCTTCAGTAGCATCGAAGTATGCCTGCCAAATTTCATCAATATCACGATCTTGATAGCCACCGACAAATTCAGGATTGTCAAACCCCCACTTATCGAGAAAGTGTACTGACCCGATGAGATAATCAACTTTGGCATTTACTACATGCGCATCTATATGCCCCTGAAGGTAATCGACTTCATATCCTAGCAAGATTTTTATCTCATCTCTATACCGCTCTTTGGCGGAAAGTATATCTGAAGTATAGAGACTCATTTCATCAAAAGAGAGTCTGTAATACGGGTCAAAATCCATCGGTGCATGTTCGCTAAATCCATAGATATCGATTCCCAATTCGATGGCTCTCTGGATATATTCATCGACTGTTCCCTCTGCATGATTGCATCTCGTTGTATGATTATGAAGGTCTATTCGCATATGTTCCATCTCCTTTTTACTACTATTATAGTAAAATTACTCAAAATTAAAGCAAAAGGTCTCTATTTGCACAAAGCAGAACTCCTCGCACCCGCAGGCAATCTCGAAAAACTCAAGATCGCACTCAATTATGGGGCAGATGCCGTTTATGGCGGAACTAGTACTTTTTCTCTGCGTATCCGTTCGGGTAAAGAGTTTGATATGGACTCTTTCAAAGAAGGGATTAATTATGCTCATGCCCGTGGTAAAAAAGTTTATGTAACAATCAACAGTTTTCCTTTCAATTCACAAATTAAACTATATGAAAATCATATTGCCAAGATGGCAGAGTTGAAGCCAGATGCTTTGATCATCGCGAGTCCTGGAGTGGTGAAGATGGCAGCGAAGATCGCAGCGGACATCCCTCTGCACCTCTCTACCCAAGCAAATGTAATGAATGCACTCGATGCACAAG
>QMKU01000429.1 GCA_003646525.1 Campylobacterota bacterium | reverse complement strand
TATCACTATGCTTAGGGGCACTTCCACTCAATATGGATACAGTGATCCAAATTTTGGAGCCATGGCTTTTGGTTTTGACCCCAATGGAGGATTTTAGCAATGAATATCAAGAAGATCATCCGTAGATATGGTGGTCACAAGGTACCCATAAACCAAAAGAGAGAGCATAAAAAAATAGAAATATTGAATTTTCATAATCTACTGATAGAAAATACCTATGCAGCTGACAAGGCATCAGACAAAGCTCAAAACAAGGATGAAGATTCTCTGAAAGTTGTCTTCATTCGAGACCCATATGAGTATTTCAACTATTTTCTTTATGATTTTCTGATTCACAAGAGAAGTCAGCTTTTTACGCACGATATTATCAGTCACCTAAGGAGTCTAAACAATGAAGACTTTTTAGCTTGGTTTGATTCGTTGAGACTTATCCCATTTTATTGTCCTCAGACATATCAATTTGATATTAGCAAAAGCATAACTATTGCTATGAAAAAACTTGAAGGTTTTGACTATGTGGTACCGTATGAAGAGATAGATCTTTTTATAGAGAAGGTGGCTCCAGATATAGTTGTCGAGAGAGAAGAGATAAAGAAGTTAAAATTTAGTCTGGATTCTCAGAAGGGAAATAGACTGACAGAGAAATTTGTGGGTAAAGATTTGGAACTCCATGGTAGATCCCAAGAGCTATGGACTCTTTCAAAGGAGAATGACTATAAGCCTCTAGGTTTACTATTGGAGAGTAGAAAATCATCGAAAAATTTGAAAAATAAGACAAAATCCAAGAGAGTAAAGAAGTCTAGGGAAATGCAAGATCACAAAGGCATCTCGGGAGGAATCAGAGATAGTACTATAGCTGGTTGGGTTTTTCATAAAGAAAAAAAAGAGGCTGTCACCTTGAGAATATATCACAACAATAGATTTTTATGTATGACAAAAGCAGATAAATTTAGAAAAGATTTGATAGATAATAATATCCATCCCACGGGAGTGTGTGGCTTTAAAGTGGATTTCAGTAAGCCGATATTTAAAAAAGGAGACAAAATAGAAGTTAAAATCCTACCAGATAATATCCTGCTTCCATTGGGTCCGAAAGTCAAAGAATTTCTGGGATTATAAAGTTAGGGTTAGCCTTATTTGTAGCTTATTTCCAGATAGGTAGTGTATGAAAACCCTCTATTTGTTTCGTCGTGCTTCCTACCCATTCCTTGGCTATTGTGTTGTAAAATGAACGAAAATCAGTGGTGTAGATCAAGTCACCATTTTTGTCCAAAGTATCAAGTCGTGGCTGTTTGCCATAAATGCCACCCTTGACATTGCCTCCGATAATCATCTGTGTTGCTGCTGTTCCATGGTCGGTTCCGTTACTAGCATTTTCCGCTACTCTTCGCCCAAACTCCGAGTAAGTCATGATGATTGTATTATTCCACTCTCCACTTTCGATAAGATTTTTCCTCAAAGCGCCTATACCCTCAGAGAGCTCTTTTAGAAGTCGTGCATGTTTTTTTGCTTGGGTAAAATGTGTATCGAAGCTTCCTAGACTCAACTTGAAATAAGGAATATCGATATTGCTGCCAATGAGTTGCTCTGCTATCTGTAATTGCCGCCCAAAAGCTGTTTTTGGAAAAGGATAGTCTGGGGTCTTCTCTTTGGTAAAATATCGGGATAGAATGTCTGCGCTCTGGCGTATCTCTGCTTCGGTCTTAAGTAGATGTTGTAACGCCTTGTTCTCACCAATCATATAGATTTGTCCCCTTATCCGTTTAGCTTGATTGAGAAACCCTTGTATATTATTGATCTTTATGATACCGCGCTCCGATCCTGACAGCGGACCTAGTTCACCACCCAAGACAATCCCTTGAAGCTCTAAGCGCTTCTTGGGCTCCAAGCTTCGTAGCCAGCCATCGTCAAGGTACTCAATGGACTTGGATGCAGTATCCCATATCTCAATAGACCGAAAGTGCGAACGGTTTGGATGAGGATATCCGATACCTTGTATGAGGGCCATATCCCCAGACTCAAAAACTTCTTTAATGTCAGCTAGAGATGGGTGAAGCCCAAGTGTTCCGTTGAGGGGCAAAATCTCCTCTCTAGGGATGGCAATTTTTGGTCTGAGTTGATAATAGAGTGGATCTGTATAGGGTACAAAAGTGTTGAGTCCATCATTTCCACCTTTGAGTTCTATGAGAATCAAATGCTTGTGGGCAACCTCTAGCGTTTTTCCTTGAATTCCCAAAGGAATAGCAACGGCTTGTAGTGCCAGAAGCTTGAGTAGTGTGCGTCTATTCATTATTGTCTCACTTTAACTGATAGAGTGGATGCTGCAAAATTATCTGCAGTGTAGCATCAAAATCTTTTGCTGGAGTCAGGTATACGGTGATAGGCAAAAGGATATTGGCTGCCGACTCTTCAGGACTCTTGGTGGCTAGGAGACCTTTAAATATAGAATAGTCCAAGCCATATTTTCCTTTGGCTCGTGTTAACCTGCTGATAAACTCTTTT
>QMKU01000428.1 GCA_003646525.1 Campylobacterota bacterium | reverse complement strand
TTATTCCAACCGTTAGAGGGTCGTGTTGATCTGAGATGTCACCGTAAGAATGTTGTCATAGATGGGTACATCACCTACTGCGGAAGTCAAAATTGTGCTGACCCTGAATTTCGTATCAAATCCAAATATGCTCCCTGGATAGATGCTATGATGCGATTCGACGGACCTATCGCAATCCAGAATCAGCACTTATTTGTTAGTGACTGGATGACCTATGCAGACGAGAATCTCCATGATCTACTGCGCCAACCCATAGAGGCAAAGCAATTCGGTTTTCCTGCACTGGTGATTGCAACAGGTCCACTGGGGCGTCCATCTGCTATGCCAGAGATATTTGAGTCCCTCATCTATACGGCACGTCGCAGGATAGTGATTACCACTCCATATTATGTACCAGATGAGTCGATACAGAGTGCACTCTGTGCAGCTGCCTACCGTGGAGTAGAGGTGATCATTATTTTTCCAGCAAGAAATGATTCCTGGGTTGTGAAGGCTGCAAGCCGAAGTTATTATTCTGGTCTGCTTGAAGCAGGAGTAACAATTTATGAGTATGTTGGGGGCTTGCTTCATACCAAGTCGATCACACTGGATGATGAAGTTACATTGATTGGTTCTGCAAATATAGATCGCCGTAGCTTCGAACTCAATTTTGAGAACAATATCCTTTTCTATGATCCAGATATGACCAGAGAGATGCAGTTACGTCAGCAGAAATACATCAAAAGTTCACGACTCATTGATCTAGATGAAGTGAATGCCTGGTCTTTTTGGCACCGCCTCTGGAACAACACCATTGCTATGCTTGGACCACTTCTGTGACTAGTGTCAATATTGTGTTTAAGAAAAAGTATCTTCTGGAACCTATCAAGCGGAGAGATTAGTTAACAATTTGCACCAGCATACTATCCCAATACTATTCTTCTGATATTTGCCATTTTGGAGGCGTTCAATAAAGGTGTTTACCTCTCCTTTATTGCTTTTGGATAAGTATATCCACCTTTGATGAAATCGACTTTAGGAGCTACAAGCTCTTTGTACATATCAGGACGACGATCTTTGAGATAATTATATTTTGGTGCTGGATGTGTCATCCCATAATACCCAGGAATACAATCAACAATCAGCATTGTATCCTGTTCATTATTTGCTGCCGTGATGATGTTTCCATGAGGACCACTTACGATACTATTGCCTCGATAATGCCACTCATCCTTTCCTCGTTTTTCATATCCGGAGCGGTTGGAATAGGCAAAGAAAAGATTGTTGGCATACGCATAAGCCGGTATCAGTAATTTGGAAATATCCGGATATGGAACATCACTTCGTTTACCGTTTGGCAAAGTATAATAATTGTCTGCAGCTGTTGGACCAACGATCAACTTAGCACCCTTCAATGCCAAAATCCGTGATAACTCAGGAAATTCACACTCATAGCAGTTCAAAACCCCAACCGGAAAATCAAAAAACTTATGAACCTTGTAGGTATTATCACCAAATGACCAATTATCACGCTCCTGCTGACCGTAAAGATGGGTTTTACGATAACTCTCCAGCAATTCTCCCTTTTCACTGATAACAGCAATACTGTCATAATACTTCAGTGCACCATCCTCTGCTTTCACTTTTTCAGCATAGGGAAGAAGTAGACCCATGTTATACTTTTTGGCAATTTTTTTACCCTTGTTAATACTTGATCCATCTTTGAATTCTGCCACTGCTTTGGCTTCCCCAGGACTTAGTGTATAGCCGGGTAGGTAGAGCTCTGGAAATGAAAGCAATTGAACATCATATTTTTTAGCTTTTCTAACTGCTTTTTCCAAACGAAACATATTTTTTTCAGTCGCTCCTTTTCCATAGGCAGCCTCTGCCTGGTATATGCCCAGGCGAATACCTTCACCTTTTTTGGGCAAAGCTTCATAAATAGACATTTTAAATTGAAGTTTATGATAACTGTCACCAACTATTTTATCATAGATTGGTGTTCCGTCATTTTCCTCTTGAACTAAGTCACTAGCAAATATTGAGATAGAAAAAAATAGAACAGAATAGAAAATAAATCTTCTCATATTATTCCTCCTGATAAGTATTTATTTGTCATATTTAAATCATCTTTATTCGGACACCCATTCTTTAGCAGTATCAAGCTTACTATTTTCAAATACGCGAACCTCTCCGGGTATAACAAATCCAAAGACTTTCACTCCTGAACTTACCCACTCTATATCAGTTACTACTGCTATCTTTTCCCATGCTGTCAAGTGTGCCAATCCAACTTTTGCATCATCCCATGCTGCTTTTAAATCATATCCTGTAAAATCAGGTCCTAGATGGTAGAGGAGTTTAATTTTTGGAAACTCTTTTAGTTTTGCTTCTACAGCCGGGATTAATACTGTTTCATAATCTTTACCTGTAACAGTGCCACTTGACTCAAACCCCAATACATTGCTTGGAAGATCCGATATAATTTTTATCATTTTCTATCCTTTATTTTATTTTTATAAACTTTTT
>QMKU01000427.1 GCA_003646525.1 Campylobacterota bacterium | reverse complement strand
GAGTAGAATATTTAACGAATTCTCTTCTATCTGTTTCTATTTTTGCCATAGTTATCCTTCTATCCTAACTTTAGGTTTTGCATCTTCAAGTAAAAAAAGTGGCTTTGAGAATGGTGCCAATTTTGCTAAAAAGTTCAATAATGTAATTACAGGACTTCCATAAAAAAACTTAACATCAGGGTTATAAACCCAAAGTTGATCTGCATATTGATAAACACGATGTGGAGTATCTCCAACATTATCTTCATCTCTATCAAATCCTGCATAGTTATCCCAGTAGTTTCCAACTATCTCATTTTCATTGGTTTTACTTCCTCTGCTATCGTTTACAATATCTTCAATATTTCCCATAATGGTATTATCTTTAACAATATTATTTTCACTGAGTGAGTGAAAATGTAATGCTTCAGAATTATATAAAATTTTATTTCCAATTATCCAGTTATTTGTATCTGGTTCAAAGGGTGATCTATCTATGTATAAGCCTTGAGCACAGTAGATGATAGTATTGTTTTCTATTGTAAAGTTACTTACATCTTTGAGGCCGATTCCCATCCCTGTTGCACCTAGTGAACTTTTAACTATATTACCAGTTGCAATAGTATCATTTGAATACATAAAAAATATACCTACCGAGTTAAACTGATAAGTATTGTTTTTTACCCAGTTTTTACCAGCATACATAAAATGAAGAGAGTATCTACACCACTCTCCATGGTTTTCTTCTATAAGGTTTCCGTGTGAATACCATACAACCATATCTCTAGATTTATAAAGAGTATTTTTCTTTACATGGTTATCATTTGAATACCAAAGTCTCAAGCCATCTCCACGAAGTCCTAAGTCTAAATCTTTTGAAGTGATAGAGTTGTTGGAGATTATAGTATTAGAAATCATTTGAAGGTCAATACCAAAAAGACAATTGTCAATAGTTACATTGCTTATTTCACAATGTTTACCTTTCTCCATAGATATTGCAGCATCTAGTTGGTGGTGTAAACCACCACTATTTGTTACTCTTAGATTCTTCAGAGTGATAAATGAACCTGTAGTTTTAATAACAGTACCATTACCCTCACCATCGATGATAACCCCATCTTCTTTACCAATAATAGTTATAGGCTTATTTATTACTATGCTACCTTTATATACACCAGCAGGAAGTTTCAAAATTGAACCATCAGGAGCATTATCTATCGCATCTTGAAGTACATTTGCACTTAAAGAGCTAAGTAATGATAAAGAGATAATAAGTAATTTAAACATCTATAACCTTATAGTAAAGCTTACGCTTTTTCTTCTTGTTCTTGCATCTCATTCATAGCTTTTTGTTTCGCGAAGAAAGCAAGAAGTGAAAGAAGACCAATAGCTACTAACATGTAAAAACCAATAGTAGGGTATGAGTGTGTAATAAACTGAGCAATTTTACCATCGCCGAAAACTGTTGGCATAAAAGGTTTTATTTTAAATGCTCCCCAGTCATGAAGATTATGTCCAAACCAGTATAACCAGTATGAATAATCAGCTATAAAAAGCAGAGGTAAAGATGCTGGAATTAACATTAGATAGTTTAAAATTCTATTGTTATAAGCCATAAAATAAATCATACCTATAGTTAAAGCTAAAAGGGCATAAAGACCAATTTCTCGCTCTATTGTACCACCAACCCACATTGGATCCATTCCAACATAGTGATTAATTGTATTCATCTCATGAACTTCACCACTATAACCATCAAAATGAAAGAAAACAGGAATTCCCTCAGGAAATGCCTCTTTAGGATAGTTAGGAGCTTCAAGTGAAACAGCCCAGATAGGAAGAGAACAAGAGCCAAGCTCTGCCTGTGTTTCTATCATCTTTTCTAAATTATTATGTGCTTCTTTATCAGTAGTAACACTTTTATATCTACCCTGAGAGTAAAGATCCCAAATAGTTTTACTAAAAGATGAAATTTCTTCACTTTTACCTTCGTGAACCTTGTTTAAGACCCCGTGAAAAGCTAACATTGGAAATGTAAATGAGATAGTTAAAATAATTAAAGCTAGTACCGTGAAAACTCTTGCTTTTATTAAACTTGGATGCATATGTAGTCCTTATAGAAAATTTTAAATTCAAGATTTTATGAATCTTCAAGTTAAAACTTATATTTATTATTTATTTTGTTTATTATACTCAAATAATAGTAGTAAGTTAGATGATATATATCAATGAAAGAGTATTATACATAAAAAAAGGGATAAAAGAGCTTTTTGCTCTTTTATCCCCCTATAAAAATTTAACCTAATCTAATTTTTTAATATTAGAATAAGTTAGCATTCTCGTCAACCCACTTAAGGTATTCGATAATGTCTTTAGTTTCTTCTTTACTCATATGTTGGTTAGGCATTTTAAGATTAAAGTAATTAATCATGCTTTTAACATACGGGTCTTTGTACATTTTTTCAGGGTTCATAATAAAGTTACTTACCCATTTCTCAGCATTTTCATGTCTTTCTAGTACACCTGTAAG
>QMKU01000426.1 GCA_003646525.1 Campylobacterota bacterium | reverse complement strand
TCATAACCATAATTTGTTCTACCAATAATATCCGACTCATCTCTACATGTAACATCGTAAGTATGCACAAAATATAGATAATGATTTTCATCTAGATTTTCAAATAATGGGTGCTGTGAAGTAAACATTCTATTCCAACCCATATGTGGAACTTTTAAGGGTTCACTAAACTTAGAACTATTAAAAGCTTTAACATGCCCTTTAATAAGCCCTAAACCTTCATGCTCTCCAAACTCTTCACTACTCTCAAAAAGAAGTTGCATTCC
The DNA here is from genome assembly GCA_003646525.1 of Campylobacterota bacterium. Classification (GTDB taxonomy): domain Bacteria; phylum Campylobacterota; class Campylobacteria; order Campylobacterales; family Sulfurovaceae; genus SZUA-451. Next base: position 2,247 of record QMKU01000426.1, on the reverse strand, counting down.
AAGACAAATACCAAGCATATACTTACCACTAGCAGCATACTCCCGTAAGGGTTCTATCATGTTTCTTTCATGTAGATGCTCCATCGCATCACCAAAGGCACCAACACCAGGAAGTATAAGCTTGTCATAATCCTTAAACTTACTTGGATCACTCTCAACTACTGTCTCACATCCTAACTTAGAAAATGCATTTTGTACACTTGCTAAATTTCCCATATTGTAATCAACTATCGCTATCATTAACTATCTCTTTGGCTTATTTTTATTGCAATTATATCAAAGAGATGATTACAAATTAATAACTTAATTTCCAAATGTTTCTTTATTTTCATCTGGCTTAACTGGCATCTCAATATTTTGAGTTAAACTAGGCCCAAAAACCTTTTTCATTATCGACTTAAGACCTTTTTCATTATCTTCATATTCTCTTTCAGATTCTTGAAGTGAGACTTCCCATGAAGATGAAAAACCTGGAGCTTTTAACATCATTTTTCTAAGAGCACCATCATAAATATTTAAAAGTCTAATCTCTGCACGACCAGGTTTTTGACCTAAAGTTTGAACAGTAACTCTCAAGTTCTCATTCTCTTTCTTAAGAGTATTCAACTCCTCTTCCAAGTTTTTACTACCCTCATTTGTCAGTTTCATCTGTCTATTTAAATGCTCTTTATACTCTTTTAACTCTTTTTTATGAGTTCTAATTTCAAATCTTGATTTTATGTAACTAAGAAACCAGCCAACCGCAACAGCAGCTATAATATAAATAATATCTAAATAACTTAATTCCATTTTATATCCTTTATAATTTAAATCATTATATCACAAGAAAATAAAACTTAATGTATACTTCTAAACCAAGAAAAGGAATTATTAATATGATAGGTTTTTATATTTTTCTTATATTTGAAAAATTTTTAATGTTGTTACCCAGAAAATTAAGAAGAAATATTTTTATTGGAATTGGAACTTTAGCATTCAAATTTAGTAAAAGATACAAAAAAGTTGTTATGCAAAATTTAAAATTTATTTATGGAGAAGAGGTTAATGGTAAATTTGTTGAGGAGACAACTAAATACTCATTTAAACTACTTTTACTCAATTTTTTACACACGATGGAAGCAAGACACTACTCAATTGAAAAACTAAAAGAAAATATTAGTTTTGAAAACTTAGAAGTTGTTACAAAAGCTCAAGAAGCCAAAAAACCGATAATTTTTGTTACATCTCACTATGGTGCTTGGGAACTTGGTGGGAGTATGGTTAGTACATTAGTAGAGCCATTAATGATTGTATATAAGAAAATGAATAATCAATATTTTCAAGATTATCTACTAAGCACAAGAGCACAATCTCGAATAAAATATGTGGAAAAACATGGAGCAACAAAAGGTATTTTAAAGCAATTACGTTCAGGAGGTGCTATAGCCATACTGATTGATACAAATATACAAGCCAAAGATGGAGAAAAAGTAGATTTTCTAGGTAAAGAGACATATCAATTAAAATCAACCGCTTATTTTGCAAGAAAGTTTGACGCAGCACTTATCCCTGTTCTTATTCATACCGAAGATGATGAAAACTATGTTATAAAATTTTATGATGAAATAGTTCCACCAAAAACAGATAATGTTGCAGCAGATATATACGAATCTACAAGAATGCAGAGTGAGTGGCTAAGTAAGGAGATTCTAAAAGCTCCAAAACCTTGGTTTTGGCTTCATCGCCGTTGGAAAAATGATTATCCGGAAGTTTATAAAAAATAGCTCTACTACTCTTAAGTAATAGAGTTTTTTGTCTCACACTCTTTACTTCTAGCCTCAAAGAGTTTTAAAATAGTCAAGAAAAAGGCAGTGATTGCAGGGCCAAGTATCATACCCCAGAAGCCAAATGTTGCAAGACCAGCAATAATTGCAAAGAAGATTACAAGCTCATTCATTCTTGCATCATCCTCTTTTAAAAGTCTTGTATTTATCTCTTTAATAATAAGTGGCTTTATAAATGTATCTGCTATTATTGATATAACAACTATTGAATAAAGAGCTATAAACACTGCGTTTGAGCTGTTTCCAACTGAGAACTCATAAATCATAAATGGCAGCCACATCAATGCTCCACCAACTACAGGAATTAAAGAGGCGAACCCATACATTATTCCAAAAAGAAGACCATTGTATCCCATAAATGAAAGAGCTATACCAAAAAGAGCTCCCTGAAACATTGCGTTTATGATAATAGAATAAAAAACTA
>QMKU01000040.1 GCA_003646525.1 Campylobacterota bacterium | reverse complement strand
GTATCATTAAGACTCATCGCAATCTCACGGATACTATCATTGGCACTGATGATCTCGATACCTAATGCTGCCTGCCCCATCGGAGGGATCATAAAGGAGAGTTTTTCTACAAAAGGAATATCCTTGAGTAGGTCAAGGCGTTTTAAGCCAATATAGGCAAGGATAATCGCATCGTATTGACCCTCTTCAAGTTTTCTTAGACGCGTATTGACATTTCCGCGAAGATCTTTGACAGTGAGATCTGGACGCTGTTGCAAAAGCTGCATTCTCCTTCGCAAACTTGTTGTCCCTACTACTGCCCCTGTAGGGAGAGCATCCAAGCCCTCATATTTATGCGAGAGAAAGACATCACTCTGATCCTGCCGTTCTGTGATGGCGACAAGTTCCAAACCTTTGGGGATATAGGTGGGGACATCCTTGAGAGAGTGAACCGCCAGATCTGCATTTCCAGCGAGCATTTCATCTTCCAACTCTTTGGTAAAATGCCCTTTGCCACCGATAAGTGCCAACGGTTTATCCAAGATCTTATCTCCACGACTAGTAATTTCATTGAGTGAGACAGTAATATTTGGGAAAGAATTTTCGATCCGATCTTTGATATGATATGCCTGCCAGAGTGCCAATTGACTTGCTCTAGTTGCGATAGTAAGTTTCTGCATAAAGACTCTTTATTTTTTAGGTATTAGGGATTTAAATTTTTCTCTTCCCTTGTCCCAGTCACCATCAACAAAAATCGTTGGTGTACCTGAAACCATCATCTTTGCGGCAGCAGCTTGATCCTCTCTGATTGCATCCTTGACAGATTTTGCATCGATCTCTGCTTTGGTGACGACAAATCCACTATGTTTCTTGACCGCCACAAGCACTTTGTCTACATTCGTTTCACGCGGATCTATCTCAAGCGAATAGAGTTTTTCCACTATATTATTTTGACCTTTTTCCTGTGCCACATGCATCACACGCACCAAAATTTCGGAGACAGGGTGAATACGCATCAAAGGAAGGTGGTAATAGTAAACTGCAAATGTCTCAGGATGTAATCGAGCTTCGTTCATAATATCTGGCACAATCTCAATACAAAATGGACACTGAGGATCAGAGAAGATCATCACCTTATGTTTCGCATCTCTATTTCCAAAGAGTAGATGCGCATCATCATAGAGTGTTGCCAATACCTTTGGCTTGAACTCTTTGCCATAATCTTTGTTCGTCTTTATATCTACGAGTCCAGTAGTCATCAATGAACCATTAACAAAAACCGTCTGAGGTGCGGAGATATCTTTTCCATTAAACTTAACTTTCATATTTGTCAAGTAGGCTTCCCAACCTGGGTACTCAGTTATTTTTCTGACATCCAAAACTTCTACTCCTGTCACTTTGACAGCATGGTTCTTTACGATAAATCTTTTAAAATACTTTGTGAGTTCTTTATCAGTTACAGCGGCACTAAGCGTGACGGTTGCTGCTATTGTACTCATCAATAACTTCGACATCAATGACATCATCATCTCCTTTTTGATTAAAATTTGGTTTTTCTGGTGTAATTTTAGCTACTAATTGTAAATAAAATGTGTATACAAGTGCCATGACCCCTATCATATCACTGAGTATACCTGGTATAATTAACAAAATTGACCCTAGCATATACGCCATACTGGCATTTTGAAAATTATAAAGATCTAGCTTGCCTTTGGAGACGGCGGTTAAGCTTCCGAGAATTGCATGCTGTGAATTCTTGAGTAGTGTAATGCCGATAAAAATCGTACCAATAATCCAAGCAAGACTCCACATCGCACCTATCATCTCAATGATCTTGAGAGAGAGGATCAGCTCAGCGATCATAAATGGAACAACAATAAAAATCATACGCGATCCATTACTTCTTCGATAATCTTATCAGTAGAGATCATAGACTTTTCGAGTCCATCTCGTTTGATCAGTTCGACAGACCCTTCAGCAAGATTTTTACCGATCACTACAGCTAGTGGTATACCGATCAATTCAAAATCTTTCATCTTAAATCCATATCGCTCTTTTCGATCATCCAACAAGACTTCGATACCTTTTGCCTGTAGTGTTGTATATATCTCTTCTGCAAAACTCATCTGTGCCTCATTCTTGATATTGGAGACAATGAGCGTCACGGCAAACGGTGCACTCTCTTTGGTCCAGATGCACCCTTTGTCATCATGGTGTTGCTCGATGATTGCAGCGAGAAGACGACTGACACCGATCCCATAAGTTCCCATTTCAAATGGTTTAGATTTACCATTTTCATCCAAAAATTCTGCCTTGAGAGGTTTGGAGTATTGTGTCCCAAGCTGAAAAATATGTCCCACCTCTATCCCCTTGGAATAGCGTAGCAGAGCGCCACAATGACGACATAGGTCTCCCTCTTGAACGGCTATGATATCTTTGTATCTCCCTTGGTATCCTTTTAAATCGATACCGATCAAGTGATACTCTTTTTCATTGGCACCGCAGATCAAATGAGTCGCATCCCTGAGCATCAAGTCAAAAACAACTTGGATGCCCTCAGGTGCCTTGGTCGGTCCCATATATCCAGCGATCAAACCAACCTTTTCCAACTCTTCTTCAGAGACATCGATAAGTTCATTGGCAGAGACTGCATTGCAGGCTTTGACCTCTTGCAATGATTCTGAACCGCGTATCGCAAAGAGAATAATTTCACTTTTTCCTTCATCATAGAGTGCCCGTTTTGCTACCGTTTTGATCAGGTAGTAAGGGTCAACTTTGAAAAAGTCGCTCAAGGCTTCTATGCTTGTTGTATTCGGAGTTCGGAATTTGGCATAAATAGCTTCAGGTGGTTCGACTTCACAAGTTTTGTCTGCTCGCACGGCTGCTTCTATATTGGCTGCATATTCACAGTCATCACAGACAACGATCGTATCTTCACCACTGTCAGCAAGCACCATAAACTCTTTGCTACCACTTCCACCGATCGCACCACTGTCTGCCTCAACGACACGAAATTCAAGCCCCAATCGACTGAAGATCCTCTTGTATGTCTCCTCCATCAGAGAAAACTCTCGGTTCATATCCTCTACAGAGGAGTGAAAGCTATACCCATCTTTCATCAGAAATTCACGCCCACGCATCAAACCAAATCTAGGTCTAATCTCATCCCGAAACTTGAGATTGATTTGATAAAGGTTGAGCGGTAAAGCTTTATAGCTTTTGACACTCTGCCTGACTACATTGACCATCATCTCTTCATGTGTTGGACCTAAAACAAAGTCGTTGTTTTTACGATCTTTAAAGCGCAAAAGCTCTTTGCCATATTTCTCAAAACGACCGCTCTCAACCCAGTAGCTTGCAGGTGTAACAAAACCCAGACTAACCTCTTGGCATCCTGCACCATCAAGCTCCTCTTTGACAACAGCAGAGACTTTGTCAAGTACCCGTTTGCCCAATGGTAGGAAATTATACAAGCCACTTCCCACCCCCTGAATAAATCCGGCTCTGATGAGATAAATATGGCTTGCTAATGTTGCATCATTGGGGGTCTCTTTGCTAGTTGGTATCAATAGTTGTGTGACTCTCACGAACTGTATCCTTTTTTGTGGTGCTCTTTTTTGTACTGTTTGAAATTTACATTTGCCGTATCAATATCAAAGATATTTTTGAGTGCATCGATGCCAGTTACGCCATTTTTTTCGCGTGAACTTTCTCGCATGCGTATTGTAGGGGCATGTAGAAAACGGTTGAACATCTGTTCTGCCATCTTGCGCATATTCTCCTCTGAATCAGCAGGCACAAAACCCTTTTTGATTGCCCTGCACAACTCTAGCTCAATCGCTTGATCAACTTGCATACGCATACCTTTGACTACAGGCTCTACAGAAAGAGTGCGTAGCCATTGGAAAAATTCTTCTTTATAACGATCAACAATATCACTCGCTTTGAGTGCCTGTTCTTGGCGCAAAGCATGATTGTCTGCAGAGATATCCTTGAGATCATCGATACGAAAGATTTGCATCTGCTCTATTGCAAAATCTTCAATATCCCGTGGGATTGCCATATCGAACCAGAGTCGCTTGAGATCACGCTCCTCGACCATCTCTCTTGTGATGATGGGTTCAGAAGAGGAGGTTGCGGTAAAAAGCAAGCGATATCGATTGAGATATTTAGAGAGATTTTCCATCGCATCAACTTTGACATTTTCTCCCAGCTCATCGGCTACCAACTGAACCTTTTGCGTATCTCTTCCTAGCAGAACCACATCACATCCTGCCCTAAGTAAATGTTTTGCCGCCAATTTTCCCATATCTCCTGCACCCACAACCACAGCAGTCATTCCTGCTAAATTATCACCCATGATTTGGGCTGCCTGTGAAACTGCGACTGATGCTATAGAGATAGGATTTTTAGATATTTGTGTTGCATTGCGTATCTCAGCGGCACACTTCACAGCATATGAAATGATACGATTGAGTTTTCTGCCTGCCGTGCCATTCTCGTATGAGAGACGAAAGGCATCTTTGACTTGCCCTGTGATCTGAGACTCGCCAATGACGAGGGAATCGAGAGAAGAGACAACAGAAAAAAGATGTCGGATTGCCTCCTCGTCATCTACTCGTTGTGCGGATGCTTCTAGATCATAAAAATTCACACCACTGCTCTGAGAAAAAAGACCCAAAACCGCATGAAAGGTAGCAAAGTTATCTCGTGTTGCAGCAACTATCTCAATACGATTGCAAGTCGAAACGATAAACGCTTCAAAAACGAAATCAAACCCAACCAAACGATCAAGCATAGCTTTTTTTGCCTTATCGTCTTTAAATGCCAACTTTTCACGAACAGGAAGGTCACATTTTTTATAATTGAAACTCACAACCTGATAATACATTAAAAATTCCTCTCTATCATCTCTCTAGCGATATCAGAGAGTGCTGTTTCACCTACTTCATTCATCAGCTCTATCGCTTCATCGATCAAACGCTTGGCTTCACTATGGGATTGTATCAAAACCTGATGCTCTTGCATTTGCTCCATGATCCACCCCTGCTCTTCTCTGCTAAGCTTTCGGGCATGCATCTCTCGCAATTTGCTTCGACCTGAGCCATCTAATCGTTCATACAGATAGATATAAGGCAGTGTCGTTTTCCCTTCTACAAAATCATGTAGTGCAGGCTTTCCCAATGTCTCAGAATCTGAAGTAATATCCAGCAGATCGTCAACCATTTGAAATGCCAAGCCTAAATTGCGTCCATAGATGCGATAAGCTTCGGGGGCTTTCCCTGCCAAGAGTGCTGCTGCTTCTGCACTTGCTTCGATCAGAGAGGCAGTTTTTTGATACATCATCTTCATATAGAGAGACTTGTCTGTATTGAAATGCTCCGAAAGCAAAACATCATTCATCTCTCCCAAGCTCAACTGCGTGACAGCGTTGGAGATTACTTTGGAAACGCGTCTATCGATATCATTGAGCTCAAAAAAACCTTTTGAGTAAAGAATATCACCTAACATAATCGCTGTTTTATTGCCATAAAGTGCATTGATAGAGGGCTGCTTTCGCCTTGTAAATGCATCATCGATTACATCATCATGCAACAAACTTGCCGCATGAATCATCTCTACGATTGCAGCTGTTTTCACCATACGCAGGTCACCCCCTGCGATTCTGAGGATTAGTTTGGCACGAAGTCGTTTACCATGAGGGAGTTGATGATAAAGTGCTACAACCTCTGGATCATTTAGCTCCTGAACATACTGTTCGATTTTTCTTTCTACTGCTTTTAACACATTTATTCCTATACTGCTCTGGGATTATTCACACTGTGTAACAATATTACCGACAAGCTCTATGAAGATACTATTGGTTCGATCTTCTAGTTCTTTGTCTATGACCATAGATTTCAGGAGGTTTTCATGCTCCTCTTCGAGACCCTTCTCTTCCATGATCTTCTCAGCAATTGCCAATCTCTGAAACATCTTCTCCAGCTCCATCTCTACGATATTTTGATTGGCAGTTTTTGCAATACCAAAATAGTTACTCTTGGGTGTGCCCACCAAAAAATCATCTTCATCGTCAAATATATTCATTATTTTATTCCTACTTTTTTTAAATTTAAAAAATGATTATAGCAAAACTCTATTAATAGATGCTATCAAGATAACTGCTATCCATTATCTCATTGGCATGCTTGTGATCTATAGCAAACTCCAAAATATTGAAAAGCTGATGTATCAAAAGTATCCCTGTCTTCTCTTTCGTACACTCTGCCACTGCTGCATAAAGCAACTGTTTAGGTTCATGTTGCAGTTTTGGCAAAAGTTTTTCCGCTGCAAGAATCCCACCTTCACTGTCCGTCTCTTCAAGGATAATCAGAAATAAATTCTCTTCTAGCCTGAAGTAGCGATCTGTTGTTCGGATGGCTGTCATGACCAAATCATATTTTAATGACTCATCTCCATAAAACAGTACCACCGTAAAGGTATTATTATATCGCTTGAAACGCTCATGACACTCATCCATCTCTGTCAAAATTTTTTCCAGATGCTTTTCTTGATATACTTTTAATTTTTCGATCATACAACTCCGCCTTTTACCTAAAATTTTTCAAATAGTCTCTATTTGTATATTTTACCATAAATTGATCCTATACCTTTACTCTATAGATCACCGCATACATCAAAGGAACATAATAGAGATTGAGTATCGTTGCCCAGGCGATACCAAATCCCAGTGAGACTGCCATCGGTTGAATAATTAGTGCTTGTCCACTAGCAAAAAACATCAGTGTCAGCAGACCTAGAACCGTAGTCACAGAGGTCAGGAGGATCGGACGGAGACGATGACTTGCCTTCTCTACCAACTCATCATAATCCTTTGACTTTCTGATAAAACTGAGCATAATTAACGCATCATTGACAACCACACCAGCTAAACCGATGATCCCCATGACCCCAGGCATCGTCATATTGATCCCAAGCAGGTATGCACCGATCAATGCCCCCACGACCGAAAGCGGTATTGTCGAGATGACGATCAACGGCAGTATCAGAGAGTTAAACATCCAAACCAAAGAGATAAAGATCAGAAAGATAGCGATCATAGCTGCTTGGCTCATCTCTTTTCTCATCTGTTTATTCTCTTTTTCTTCCCCTTTGATGATAACTTTCGCACTCTCTTTTTCGATCTCATTGAGAAGGGGTCGGATCTGATTCATTACCTCTGTAGCAAGCACCACCTTACTATCTACCCGAGCAAAAACAGAGCGCATCCGTTCTGCATCCTCTTTGAAGATTTTAACAAAACTTTTTTCATAATAAAAGTCACAAATATCACTCAATCGTACGATATGTTTTCCATCAGGCGTAGTTAGGCGTACGGATTCCATCTGCATATTTCGATCTTTTTCTGGATCTTCTATACGAATACGCACCAGACCAGTATCATTGAACATCTTGCCATATTCTGCCTTGAGCATGGTACCCTTGAGACCACTCGTCACATATCCTTCACTAAACCCCAACTGTTGTCCATACTCATTGACACGAAGTTTTAACTCCCTCACGCCCTCTTTTGCATTGTCGCCTACATCATAAACACCGTTGATAGATTTGAGCTTCTCTTTTAGCTGATGAATTGCCACAAGGAGTTTCGGAGAATCAGAACTGACCAATCCTATCTCGACATCATGTCCTACTATTCCTGTCTGTTGCACGAAGGCATTTATCTCTTGAAACATTAATGCCCCATTGGAGAGTTTTTTCTCCTTGAAGGGATCTACGATCTCTTTTTGTACGACTTTTGCGATCTCCTGTGCCTTCTTTTGTCGGATCATATCACTACCATCATATTCTGGAGAGAGAAGTGGATTGATATAGGTATCAAATAAATTCTCTGGAGCCTTTTCATAGAGATTGATAAAGATCTGGAAGAGATTGCCTCCTAGCTCAAAGCTCTGATCAGGATTAAATTTCATTCCTATCACTGAAGTGACTGATGCCACTTCACTCTTGGGCAAATCAGCCATCAGGGCTTTTTCCACCTCAGAGATCAACTCTGCTGTATCTTCGAGTTTGGAGTTGATGTCCACCTTGCCATTTACATAGATCTGTGTAGTATCAAACTCAGGAAAAAGTTGAAACTTTGTGATGCTTATCATACCTGCTGTAGCTAGCAAGATGGCAATCACAAGGAGAGATAATGAACGCTTTTTGCTCAACAGCAATTGTTTCAGTATCTTACTATTGAGTGTGATCAGCCACTCCCAAAAAAGACTTCGCTCATGTATTTTATCAAATTTTCCTATCGAAAAAAACTCTTTGGCATGCAATGGGAGGAAATAAAAGGCTTCAAAGAGTGAACTCAAAAGCAATATCGTGATCATCATAGGAAGCACTTTCATAAACATACCCATCTCACCACTCATGATTAGCAGAGGAAGAAACGCAAATACTGTCGTCAATGTCGCCGTCATCACAGCTGGGAACATCTCCGCAGAACCATCGATCGCTGCTTCTCTAGGTGTTTTTCCCATCTCCATATGCCTGAAAATATTTTCTGCCACAACAATCGCCTCATCCACTAACATACCCAATGCGATCAAAGCACCCAATAGTGTTAGCATATTGAGACTGTATCCTATCAGATCGGCAGCGATCAAAGTCACCATGAAACTTACTGGAATACCGATAGCAACTATGAGTGCGATCCTGAAATTGACACTTAGAAAGAGTGCCATAAAAACCAATATTAATCCAAAAAGAATATTGGAAGAGACCAGATTGAGCCTATTTTTGATCCAAATCG
>QMKU01000425.1 GCA_003646525.1 Campylobacterota bacterium | reverse complement strand
TATCTTTAGACTCAAAGCCACAACTACGGGCAAATAATAGCTCTTGAGGTGAACAAGCATCAATACCACATAAGCCCGTTGTTTTGAGATAAGTGAGCAACGGTGCATGACGATTGGCTTTCATAGCATAAAAAATACGATGTTTAATATCTGTTTTTGTCAATGCAGATAACAGCCGTTGTATATTTTCTCTAATTCGTTGGGTGCTATAAAAAAAAGCTGGAGTTTGTGTCGCTTGTGCTAACTCAAATACTGACCGTTCTGCAAATAACAAACTACCTTGTTTGTACAATAAATCTTTTCTTTCCCACCAAAGTTCTTTTTTCATGATCTGCAATTACTGGTTAAGCTGTTGTAAATAGAGTTGTCCTTCATCGTTTACAGATTCCTTACGACCCGTCACCCAATGCCGACAGTTCGGTGCATCACAAACACATTTAAATTGTTTGAATAATACGTCTTCAGTAGCCGCATAGTCCATAGTGAGAGGGCTACCCGCAGCGATGTCTTTTAAAGCCCATACCTCAAATTCACGCATATCAATAAAAACATTGGGATCACATGAATGCAAAAGATAACCCACAAAATGAGCATCATAAAGATGGAGTTTAGGCGTAATTTGTAACGTATGCTGTATAATATTAGGAACAGTATAACCTGTGAAATTTGCAAGAAACTGACCACGCTGATATGTTTTATGAGTATAAACGCCGTGTCCTTTACCTTCCTTGCTATTTTGAATTGAAAAATCTTCTGTTGTTGGATAATTGACATCCTCATCAATGTCATACGGGTAAATAAGCATAATTTCCTCAGTTTTAAATATGAATTCAGTGGTGAAAAGCACATGTTTATTATATTTCAAGTATTTGTTTATAACAACTGATATACTGCACTGTAAACTTATATTTCGCACGAAAAAAACACTGAATTTCTAATTTATGAAAATTAAAAAATAAAAATATTCTAACCATCTTTGAAAAAAAAGTCCATAATAGATCCCCCGTAAGTACAAATTACAGAGAGTTTAAATGGATATAAAATCAAAACAGGTCGATGTTATACCCATGATCAACCATTATATAGAAGAAATGGGATTACATGAGATATTTGATCGATATATCCCAAATACCCACAATGCTAATATCAAGCCTGCTCAGGTTTATTGTACTATGATCACCAATATCCTTGTTGCCTCAAAGCCCTTATACAAAATAGAAGAATTTTTTATTGATTATATGGATGGACGAACAGAACCCCCTGAACTCGCGACAAAATACAACGATGATCGTTGTGCCCGTGATACCGATAGGCTTTATCAGGCTGATCGCTCGTCCATGATGTTAGATGCGGTTGCCTCAGCCATTCATGTTCATAATTTGGAAATGAATACCATCCATAATGACTCCACAAGCTTAACATTTTCGGGTGCCTATAACGAACAATCAGAGGAAGCCGTTCAGCTGGAATATGGTTATAACAAGGATCACCGCCCCGATCATAAGCAAATTGTCTTTGGTTTAAATATCACAGAAGATGGTCACGTTCCTATTGGCTATGAAGCCTATAATGGTTCAACGGCGGATAGTGCCACTCATCAACCTAACTGGGATGTTTTAAGAAACTTTTTGGGAAAAGAAGATTTTATTTATGTCGCTGACTGCAAGCTTTCCAGTCAGGATAATTTGAACCATATCCATAATAATGGTGGGACGTTTATTACACTGCTTCCCAAAAACATCAAAGAAATCAAACAATTTATGGTTCAAGTTAAGGAGGGTAAAACCATTGATTGGGAGACGGATTATTGTATTCCTGCCAAGACAAAAAAAGACAAAGACACGCTTTACCAAACATATAACAATGAAGTCAGTGTTGATGGCTATCGTATTATATGGATTCATAGCAACCACAAAGAAACTCAAGATCAAACCACACGGGAAAGACGTTTAACCAAAGCAGAAGAACAACTCCAAGAATTATCAGATAAACTCAATCAATACTATCTCAAAACCCATCAACAGATTGAGAAAGCCGTAAAAAAAATAACGACGGGTTTGTCCAATCAGTTATATATTGAGATCAACGAGGAAAGCAGCGTTGAAAACGTGCAAGTGGGTCGAGGACGTGCAGGAGAAAACACTCAATACAAAGAAGTTATCACTATTACCTATTCACTCGAATGGAGTCGTAATGATGAAATAATTGAACGGGAGTCCAGAGTCGATGGCTTATTTCCTTTGATCACAAATAGTAAAGCACTCAGTGCTGTTGATGTATTAAAAACATACAAACAACAACCCTTCCTAGAAATACGGTTTCAAACAGGTAAATCTATACTGGAAGTGGCTCCTGTTTTTCTAAAAAAGAATGAGCGAATTGAAGCAATGGTCTTCCTTTTCTTTATTGCCTTGATGATAGTGAGCTTAATCGAACGAAATATCCGTCAGCAAATGAAAGACAAAGGGATTGAAAGCTTACCGATACTCCCCACAGGACTGAAAACAAAATCACCGACATGG
>QMKU01000424.1 GCA_003646525.1 Campylobacterota bacterium | reverse complement strand
TATTGCAACAATATCTGTTTGAAATTATTGTAGTTTTCATCTTAACAACGCTTATTAGATTGAGTTCAATATTTTCTATGTTTAGCATACTAAAAAAAGATATTCATTGGACATTTTCCTTGAGACTATCAGGAGTGAAAGGAGCGTTGACTATTATTATGGTTCACTCACTTCCCGATAGTTTTATCTATAAAGAGTTATTTGAAGCTATAGTAGTAGGCAATGTTATTTTGTCTACATTCATTTATACATTAATATTAGTCTTTTATATCAATAAACATAAAGACGATTTTAAAATAGATATTTTGCGAGATAGTACTATGGAGACAGATAATAAGAGTAGCGAGGATACTATAAGAAATATTAAAAATTATATAGAAAAGGACAGTATAACAGGCGCATACAATAAGATATTTATTGATGAGATTTTAGATAGTGAATTAGCAAAAGCATTGAGGTACAAAATTGATTTATCTGCTATAGCTTTCAAAATAGAAGAGTTGGAGCAAATAAAATCTAAAGAGTCTATAGATACTATTTTAAAAGATATTAGTAAAATAGTGAAAAATAAAATTAGGCTCAGCGATTATTATGGACAGATAGCAAAAAATTATTATCTTATTATTACTGTTCATACAAATCTAAGTGGTGCGGCTATATTGGCAGAGCGACTAGAGAAGGATTTTAAAGAGTATAGTGCACAAACTTCACATAACTTAATTTTTGAGTTTGGAATAACGGCTAGTAGTGAAATGGAGTCTAGAGAGACACTATTTGAGAAGATAGAAGATGCTCTCAACAGTTCTAAATATACAAGAAAGATAGAAATAGAAATATAGATCAGAAACCAAGATAGCATAGATTTGAATAAAATATAACGGGACAATAAAAAAGATAAGATAAAAAAGTCTTTATAAGGCTATATGCAATAAGATAGCCTTAGAGTATTCCTAGCCTAATTATAACTTTGGAGTTTAAAAAATGAAAACTGATACTATAAATGTCACTTCAGCAGAAAAACTGAAGTATTTCAAACTGCTATCTAGAGACTACCCAAATCGTGGCAGTGCTTCCACTAAGATCATCAATCTTCAAGCAATCCTCAATCTCCCGAAGGGAACCGAGCATTTTCTTTCAGATATTCATGGTGAAGATGAGTCATTTTTTCATGTCCTCAAAAATGGATCTGGGGTCATCAAAACAAAAATAGAACAAACCTTCAAAGGAGAGCTAACCTCTTCTCAAATGAAAGCGTTGGCAACTTTGGTTTATTACCCCAAAGAGACACTAGAGCGCTATCATAGAGATGAGGAGTTGGATGAATTTTATGAAATCAATCTATTGCGTCTCATTCGCTTAACCAAAGTTATCACGGCAAAATATACACGAAAGATTATCAGAGAAGCACTTCCAAAAGAGTTTGCCTATATTATCGAAGAACTTCTTTATGAATATGGTCTGTCAGACAATCACTATTATGACGAAATCATAAAAACCATCATTGAGCTTGACCGTGCAGGATCATTTATCGTAGCTCTTGCAGAAGTGATGCAGCGTTTTGCGGTGGCGCATCTGCACATCATCGGAGATATTTATGATCGTGGGCACGGGGCACATCTGATCATGGATCGCCTTGAGAGTTATCACTCTGTTGATATTCAGTGGGGAAATCATGATATTCTCTGGATGGGAGCTGCTTCGGGTTGTCTCGCTTCTATAGCCAATGCAATACGCATCTCATTACGCTATGGAAGCATCGCAACCCTAGAGGAGGGATATGGAATTTCGCTTCGTCCACTCTCTATCTTTGCTTATCACTATTACAGTGACGATCCCTGCCCAAAATTTATGCCCAAATCTGCTCCTGCAAATTATCCCTTTAGCGAAAAAGAACGAGATGAAATTGCCAAAATGCACAAATCAATAACGATCATGCAATTCAAGCTTGAAGCTCAGATGCTTTTGAAAAACCCACAGTGGGGAATGGCGGATCGTACTATTTTGGAAAAGGTAGACCTCGAAAAAGGTGTGGTTGAAATAGATGGTATTGAGTATGAGCTTAATGATACAAATATGAAGACACTGAATAAAGCTGAACCGTTTGAGCTCAATGACGATGAATTGAATGTGATGAAGCAGCTCCAAAATAGTTTCATGAAAAGTGAAAAACTTCAAAAGCACACTCGAATGCTCTTTAATCGTGGGGCAGTATATGCCTGCTATAATAATAACCTTCTCTATCATGGCTGCATTCCCATGGATGAAAATGGAGAGTTTCTGCCCATATATCTTGATGATAATAGCTATACTGGGAAAGAGCTTCTGGACAAATGTGATCTCTATGCGAGAAAGGGATTTTTTTCAGAAGAGCCTGAGATACGGGAATTAGGTCAACATACGATGTGGTTTCTCTGGGCTGGCAAAGATTCACCTCTCTTTGGAAAAGAAAAAATGACTACTTTTGAAAACTATTTTATCGATGATAAATCCACTTCAAAAGAGCCAAAAAATCACTATTATGAT
>QMKU01000423.1 GCA_003646525.1 Campylobacterota bacterium | reverse complement strand
TTGATTTAGGTCTTTAAAGATACTAATGTCTTTTTGTAGTTCAGATATGCCTATTACCATTTACTCTCCTATGTATGTTTATTATTGATACTAGTATAGCATAAAATTTAAACATTAAATCAAAAATTTTAGGGGCAGAGTTAATGGCGTTAAGTTAAGGATTTAGGAGTAGGGACTTCAGTCCCATAAAACGGGACTGAAGTTCCTACTCCATCTCGAACCTAGCTCTTCTTTGGTTGTGTAGTGATACCCATTGGCTGTTTTCGATCAATGCTTTTTTGCCGAGGTCAAATACTATCTGTTGTTTTAGTTTCTTGTCTGCACCTTTAAATCTCTTATCCGCTTGCTCAAAGCTAGAGAGTATCTCACGGAAGTTGTCTCTCTCCTCCTTGAATCCATGTATATAGAGATACTTTTTGAAAAAAGCAGCAAGCAGAAGAGCTATACCTGAGAGCAGAACCCCCAAGTGCCAGTTGGAGGGGAAATCTCCGTGTGGTATGATATGTGCTAGTTCAGCGAGATAGAGTAGTGCTGTGATGCCCACCCCAACTACACCTATGCAAAAGACCCACTTCTCTATCGTCTCATAATGCTCATAATCTTCATCTCTCTTTGTGATATTTTTCTCGAAATACGCTGTCTGCTCCTCTATCCAATCTGCCGCACTCTGATAAGAGCTACTATCCATATAGGCTATATTTTTGAGTGCGATACGCATCCACGCTAGAGAGTTGGGTTCTGCTCTGAGATAATAAGATGATACTTTCTTCTCCAATCCTATGCTACTATCATTCCAAGCACTCTGCACGCGGATAGCTTCTGAGAAACCACGAGAGTAGATGAAGTCATTTTGGAGTTTGTCGCCTCTCATCTTGTATCTATAGATATAGTAAGCTGCAGATAACCCTGCGAAATACCCTAGTATGAGATGATTGCCCCACGCATATAGCTCACCAGCACCAGAGAGTATATGCATAGTCTCCAAGAAGATGATAGCGATACCGATAAGCATAATTAGCCAAGTCATCAGGCTTTTGTATCGTGTTTGATTTGTATTGGCTCTATCTCCAAAGAACTTTTTGTATTTTTGCAGGAGTGTGTAGTCACTGCTTTGGTCTTTGCAGGTATGTGTGGATATATCTTCATTGAGAGCATCTAGCCTTTGGAGGTTGGCTTTGAACCCAACTCTTTTGAGTCTCCCTAGGTACTCTACATTTTTTTGTAGAGGGTCGAGATCTTGGTTAGGTTTGCTCACTCTAGCTGTAGGTATGATATGGATCACATCACCATCCCTAGAGTCAAACATATTCTCATCAAACCCATCTCTTTGATACCTCACTATGGCTGCTGTGCCACCATTGTTGCTAGGCTCTTCTACTCCATCCCAAAGTGCTATGAGGATATTGGAGCTATCGGCTATCTGCTCACCTAGTTGCTGATAGCAGTGTGTGAATTTCCCATCTTCATTTTGCTCACACTCCAAGACCTTGACCTCATCACCTGCTTTTTGGCTAAGTTCGTGAAACAGCTCTTTGTCGTCTATGCTGTTGAGGTAGTCTCCCTGATTGTATGGTATCAAGACATGTAGCTCTATATCCATTTCACAAGCCACAGAGGCTACGAGCATATCAGCTCCATCTGCAAGAGCAGAGATGAGTATGAGAGGAGTATTGGGATACTCATTATTATACTTTGTAAATATATTTTTGATAGCTTTGATGTGTTTCTCTCTATCCTCTGGTCGTAGATCTCTATGTCCTGTCACTCCAAAGATGAGTGGTATTTTAGGTAGTTTGTTCATATCTTTTGTACTCCTTGTTTTTGTATTGTATCCAAACCTTATGCATATATGAATTTGATAAATGTTTCTGCTGTCGTAGGTGAGACCATGTCTCACGACATGTAAACCTCCCACATATTTCAAAGATTATGACCTTTGAAGCGATGCAAACATTCCCTGTCTCGTGTGACATGGTCACACCTACAGGTGGTGTGAGTGCCACTTCATTTAGAGGTGAGACTATTTCTAAAAATATTTTCGACACTTGACCTCGGTTGAGTCGTTGCTATGTTTTAGCCGAGGTCAGGTGATTCATGATGCATTCGCTACGCTTCACGCATCACAAATCACCAGACCCCTAATCACTAAGAATGTAAATTGATACTTAAGTATTGATGGCATCTATGAGCTTTTTGCTATCATTATAAAAATGCAATTTATCCTCTTCTATGTCGTTTAGGGATTTTTGATGGAGTTTGTCATTCTCTATAGAGTCCACAATAGCCAACAGATCCAAACTAACTGCCTTTTGCAAAAAATTCTCTATCGTTTTAGGTGCTTTAAAGTACTCTTCGATAGAGCTATTGCTTATCTCTATTTGCAACATGTCTAAGCCTTTTTGTTTGATTATAGCATAAAAGTATGAGAGGCTTCAGATACTTTCAGTGAGGCTAGCCCCTAATGCCAATGTATTAAGCATGGTAGGGGTCATGTGTTGCAAAATCAACGCACGAAGTGAGTGGATTTTC
>QMKU01000422.1 GCA_003646525.1 Campylobacterota bacterium | reverse complement strand
TAAAAACCGATTTATGGCTCGCCTTAAGGCAAAGATAAATTCTAACAAATCTTATCCCCGTATCGCACGAAAAAGAGGTATGCAAGGTCATGTAAAAATTCGTTTTCGTATCACTTCAGCAGGAAAACTTTCTGGACTCTCCGCAACGGGTCCTCGTATATTTCTCAACTCTGCCAAAAGGGCTGTCAAAAAAGCATTTCCACTCTCTACCCGAGGTGTATCCCTCCCTATGAGTGTAACGCTAACACTCAATTATCAGTTGAAAAAATAAATTTTAGTACTTTTTAACAGTTTTTTAACAGTTTTTTATCATCATTATAACTTTAGGATCAAAACTCAGACAAGGAAGTAAGGATGAAAAAAATACTCTATTTATCCATTATCTGCGCGACTGCTCTTTTTGCAGCCGAAGCAGAACTAGGCACAATTGATGTAGAAGCAAAAATGGACACCGAGGTGATCAAGGATGTGCATGGTGAAGATGTACAGTCAGCCGATGTGGCAGAAGCCCTCGCTAGACAATCCTCAAGCGTCTCTCTGATACGACGAAGTGGCATATCAAATGATATCATCGTCAGAGGACAGATGAAAGATAATATCTCTGTGACAATTGACGGAGCAAAAGTATGCGGTGCCTGTCCCAACAGGATGGATCCACCGATTTCACATGTGTTGTCTAATAATATTGACTATATCGAGATCAATGAGGGTCCCTTCAGTGTAGAAGAGTTTGGCGCATTGTCAGCTGATATTCGTATCCATACACTAAAACCAGAGAAGGAAGTACATGGAGATCTCAATCTTAACTTCGGGAGCTGGGGTTATCAAAAGGGATCTTTCAATATGAGTGGTGGCATAGGGAAGGTAAGATTTTTGTTGAGTGGTTCAGCTGAAAAAGGTGGACAATATGAAGATGGTGATGGCAATGATTTCATCGGTCAGATAGATCGGGAGATCGCACTAGGGAAAGTTCCTGCCTCTGCGCAGTATCAGACACAATACCAAGATATGGATGCCTTTGAAAAAAAGACGGGGATGGCAAAACTTTTTTGGGAGATCGCAGATAACCAAGAGTTGAGACTGAGCTATACTGGAAACAGAAGTGAGAATGTACTCTATCCCTCTTCTAAAATGGATGCAATTTATGATGATTCCGATATCTTCAATGCCGAGTATATCGCCACAGATTTAGGTCAATATTCAAAAGAGTTAAAAATTCAAGCCTACCAAACAGAGGTAGAGCACCCTATGTCTACTATCTATCGTAAATCAGTTGCTATGATGGGCTTTGAAATGACACACTCTCTTGATACCAAAATGCAAGGTGCAAAAATCAAAAATAGTTTTGATCTTGATAACCATGCTATTATCACTGGTCTTGACTATAGCCTAAGAAATTGGGATGGGGGATACTTTAAAAATGGAACACCACTACCTGAAGCAAAATTTCACAGTATTTACGATACTGATACAGAAAACCGGGCTCTTTTCCTTGAGGACAAGATCAGCTTTGGCAAACATACTGTAGATATTGGGTTGAGATATGATGATACGACTGTTACCTCCCAAAATATCAAACAACAAGACAATGACTACAGTGAACTCAATGGCTTCATCACTGGGACATATTTCGTCAATGAAGAGACACAATTTTTTGCAGGAATAGGAAAATCTTCAAGAGTTCCTGATGCTAAAGAGCTCTATTGGATGGGGAGTATGGGCAATCCTATCGGAACACCAGAGTTGGATGCTACAGTCAACTATGAGCTAGATCTCGGGGCTGAATTAAAATATGAAAACAGTACGCTCAAAGCGAAAGCATTCTATGGTATGCTAAAAGACTATATTGCCTATAACGCTAGCAATATCAAAAAGATGCTAGTTAAAGGCAACGAAGTTCCAGTGACTTGGAATGCATATGAAAATGTAGATGCCAAAGTATATGGAATCGAGTTGAGTGGAACTTATATTGCGACTGATTCTATCTATTTTGATTATGGATTAGCCTACCAAAGAGGAGAAAAAGAGAATCCCCTCAGAGGTCAAACAGGAACAAATATGCCAGATATCCCCCCATTGAAATTCAATGCCTCTATCAATTATGACTATGACGATACGCTCAATATGAAGGCTGAAGTTATTGCTGCAGATGGCTGGAGTGATTTTGACGCAGAAAATGGCGAGCAAGAGCTGGATGCCTATGCTATACTCAACCTCAAAGCAACAAAAACTATCGCTAGTAGCTTTGATATTACAGTCGGTGTAGATAATGTCTTTGATGAAACTTATGCAGTTTCAAACACTTATAAAGACCTAGTTTTACTTGCAACACCAGGAAATGAAGCCATGCTACTCAATGAACCAGGGAGATACTTTTATACCAACTTACGCTATAAGTTCTAATCTTCACAGCCAACATTTGGTTCATGTTGTCATGACAATATGAAACCCAATGCCAATGATTTAACGCGTAGGTCGGGGTGTCCTCTCCCCGACATTTGTTTAATTTGGTTTAATAATGTTTTTATGCG
>QMKU01000421.1 GCA_003646525.1 Campylobacterota bacterium | reverse complement strand
GGGTACTCTGGATGGGTAGGTCTGCAGATGCCATCATTTATGACAGAAGATGGACGATGGGGATTAGAGTATAACTATGGTTCACAATACTGGAGAAGTATAACATACGGTGAAGATACAAATATTGGTTCAAAAATATCAGCTCGTGGTTCAGCTTATGAGGCTTATTTTACTGAATACTTAGTTGAAGATATCTTATCTATGCAGATTCGTTACACATATATTGATTATGATTATAGCGGTAGTAATGGTTTCTTTGGAGAGTCCACTGGAGCAGCTATGGATATAAAAGATATCGCAGCAACACCAATGGCAAGTCAAGTTGTTGACACTGCACAAGATATTCGTTTTTATCTTCGTTACAAATACTAAATACAAGTAGATATAGAGTAGGAATTTAAATTCCTACTTCTACTCATATAAATAATATGCTAAAATCACATAATGAATCTACTAAAAGAATTTTCCCTTAATGACAAATGCTCATACCTAAAAGATAAAGATACTAACACCCACTATAAAATTATTGAAAACTCATCAACACAAGATACTCAAGAGCTTATAGAGAGAGGCTTTAGACGCTTCGGGAAGATGTATTTTAGACCAATTTGTGAAGGCTGCAATGAGTGTCAAAGTATAAAAATTGATGTAGATAACTTCACTTTTACAAAATCTCAAAGAAGAGTTTTAAAAAAAGCCACATTTATAAAAAGTTATATTCAACAACCTACTCTAACACAAGATCATTTAAATCTTTTTAAGAAATTCCATCTACATATGAAAGATAAAAGAAGCTGGGAATACCAAGAAACTACAGCAGACCACTATTACAACTCATTTGTTACAGGACATGGTGAATTTGGTTTTGAAGTACTTTATTATGATGAAGAGAGACTAATTGGAGTAGATTTAATAGACATACTTGAAGATGGAATTTCCTCTATATATTTTTACTATGATCCAGATTATGAAAAGTACTCCTTAGGTAAATTATCTCTCTACAATCAGATAAAATATGCTCAAAGAAGCTCTAAGAAATGGATATACCTAGGATACTATGTAAAAGATTGTCAATCCTTATCTTACAAAACACACTATAAGCCTTTTGTGACACTCAGAGGTCGTCCTTCTGAATATGAAGCATACAACTGGGAGTAAAATATAATTATATTTTTAGTTGCTGACTTCTAATTTCTAATTTTTTTTCTTCTAATTCTTTTTGAAGCAACTGCTCATAACGTTCTTTTTTTCTTCTATCTGCTTCACGAATACTCTGTATACGTCTGTAGTCAATATATCTTTGAGAGTTATGTGACTTAATTTTAGCTTTTTGTTTTTTTGTTTTAGTCTGTTCATCAATTACATTTTGAATTTCTACAGTAACATAAACACTATCTTTATGCGATAAATAGTAGTTAAATATTTCATTTCGATACTTATTTATATCTATAATACCTGTAGCAATTAAGCTATTAAACTGCTCAGAGTTACCCTCTTCTATCGCCTTATTAAATAATATTTCACTACTTCTTATATATGAAGTATTTATTTTACTTAAGCCTCTAAGTTCTTCTAAATATTGTGCTTTGGTAATAGTATTTTTGTTATTTTGTATATCAAATCCATTCTGCTTTGTATTTAACACACTCATCTCATACTTATAAATCTTTTGAGAATCTTTTTTATAATAATCAATTTCTTGTAAATTTATTATACTAAATAAATTATCATATATTTCATCTCCTAAGGCAGAGTATATCTTTGGATTTTGGGCAATTAAGAGTGTTGATAAAAAGAGTAAAGTAACTACTTTAAACATAAAAAATTCCTATATTGTTTATTTTATGTATTATATCAGAATTAAAATGATAACATATTTGTATGATTAAAATATTAAGAAAAGAACTTATAATATATACGGCACTACTTACCGTATTAATACTACTTATGCATCCAGACATGCTAAGTGAACCCACCGCTAGACTAGGACTTATGCAAGAGCATTCAAACTATATACATCCACTACTATATACATTCTTTATATACTTAATTGTATTTT
Source organism: Campylobacterota bacterium (assembly GCA_003646525.1). Lineage (GTDB taxonomy): Bacteria > Campylobacterota > Campylobacteria > Campylobacterales > Sulfurovaceae > SZUA-451. The sequence goes on along the minus strand of QMKU01000421.1, from coordinate 473 downwards.
TCTTTAGAGCAGTTTTTGGTTTTGTAATGAATTTTTTTAACAAGAAAGGGAAATAGGGGTAAAAAGAAGTTTATAAAATTCACAATACTTACTCGAAGTATTGTGAGGTGAGAAAGTTAGTCTATGACTAACCGTTTCTCTTTTTCTGAATCTCTTCAGATACGTTTCTAGGAACTTCAGCATAGTGATCAAATTCCATAGAGTATGTAGCTCTACCTTGAGTAGCTGAACGAAGGTCAGTTGAGTAACCGAACATTTCAGATAATGGAACATGTGCATCAACAATTTTGTTACCAGAACGGTCACCCATTGAGTTAACTTGTCCACGACGTCTGTTAAGGTCACCAATAACATCACCCATATTAGCTTCAGGAACTTCAACTTCAACTTTCATCATTGGCTCTAAGATTGAAGGCTTAGCTATACGACAAGCAGCTTTGAATCCCATTGATGCAGCAAGTTTAAACGCCATC
>QMKU01000420.1 GCA_003646525.1 Campylobacterota bacterium | reverse complement strand
GTCAAATGTATTCTTAGCGTAACTTCCTACTGGAATAATACCACCAAATGAAGCATTATAAACTAAGTTTTCTACCCTGCTATCAGGTCTACCTGATGTTAAATTTGTGCTTTTAGAGTTGAAACAATCGTATTCAGATACAATAACATCGGCTGTTTCGTACCAGAATTTGTTATCACTAAATTTACGAGAGCCGAACAAATTATAAACAGGATGATAAGCACCAGCATTAAGTGCACTTCTCAGATTAATATTAGTTCTCTCTTCTATTCCATCATGAAATAAACCATTTCCTAATTTGCTCCAACCATAGGCACTAGCTATCTCATCAACTGAAACTAAACCATCAAAAAAGTATAAACCTTTTACTGCTTTAATCCCTGTAGCTGTTTCATAGAAAATATCCTGACGAGTAACATCTGATATAACTTTCCACTCTGGAGCAGTAGTAACATCTTGACCAATTGCAACATCAGCATTTACTTGATAGATATTGTCACCATCTTCTGTAACTACAATATCACCTTTAGAGTGTGCTGTAGCTGTAACGGTTGAACCAGTAGCTATAATCTCATCTGTACTCAAGGGGTCAAAAGGTGCTAGAGGCATTGTATGAGTTAATACTGTTCTCTCTACCAACCCATCACCTAGTCTAACACTACAATCATTAGTATCAGTTAGTAAGTTTGGCACACCTGTTTCTAAGTACTGATTATCTACTTTTTCAGTTAGTCCAAATGCTGTAAAGTTTGCATCGTCCTGTAAGGCATTTTCACTATACACATAAGTAATATCTGCCTTAAGAGGCATTGCTGCGTCATATTCAGTCTGCAGCACTCTATCCGCTCCTGTGACCTTTGCAGTATTGGCATTTATTAAACCATCTTGTGTAGTATTCGCACTATCCACATATGTTTTGTCAGCCTTTAATGGCATATCTGCGTCATATGCAGTTTGTAATACTCTATCAGCACCTGTAACTTTGAGAGTATTTAAACCAATAGCAGTATCTTGAGTTGAGTTAGCAGCTTCCATTTGAGTCATATTTACTGCATTAGTAGTTCCTGTTGCACCTGCAAGCACATTAATTATTTTATGGTTAGCTAAATTCATATTATTTGTCATAGCATTTGAACCATCAAGCATCATAACTACATTTAAATCTAAATCTAAAGTAGTCATACCCCAGCCTTCAGTCTCACCTAGTAGCATTAAATCATTATTGTGTATTGTTTCATCGAACAAATCACCAGGGTCTACAAAAGTGTAATCAGCAGTTAATTCTATCAAGTACCAATCACCAGCTACTGCACCTGTAGGATATTCATTACCTGTAGTAGGTGTAAATCTACCTTGGTATTCTAAAGCTTTAAAATCTAAAAAGTCAGAAGATAATTTACCGCTACTAAGTGTTTTAATAGGATGTGCAGCCGCATTTGTAAATTCACTCATAAACTCACTTGTTGCATAAGCACCTACATCAAAAGCATCAGTTCCATGAGGATTGCCTGTAGTGCCAGAGTGTGCAGTATTTAAACCTATAGCTGTATCTTGTGCAGCATTATCTAAATCAACATCAGCAACATCAGCTTTTAATGGCATATCTGCATTGTAATCCGATTGAAGAACTCTGTCTGAACCTGTAACCTTTAAAGTATTTGCTACTATCTCTGCTGATTGTTCATCAGTGATGCCTGTTTTATCAGTGTTCAATCCTATAGCTGTGTCCTGAATAGCATTTGCATCATCTACATAAGAAATATCTGCCATCTCTGTCCAATCTGTCCATACAGAGGATGAATAAGTCCTGACAAAAAGATTAAATTGACCATACTGAGTAGCTAGCTGAGAAATCATTTCACCATCACCGTACACCACGACAGCATAACTTGAACCAGGAGAAGGAGCATTTAGAGATTCTGCACTTACCCCGAAAGTACCTCTAGTTCTCAAATAATTCATGTCTACAACACCCAAATCCTCATTCTGAGCGTATCCAGAACTGCTTCTACTATCAAGCAAATCAGCATTTAAATTGGTTACTACATTGGTATTGCTCATTGTCCCACCAGCAAGGGGTAGCATTAAATCTAGCTGGCTTTTATTTACTGCATCTCCATCAGCTGTACCATCCAAAATACTTACTACCCTATTGTTACCTACATTTAGATTATTTTCCATAGAGTTAGTACCATCTACAGATAGAAATCTATTGGCATTAAATGTAACAGCTTTAAATGTCCACGAGGTATCAGTAAAACTACGAATAAATACATCGCCATCTTTAACTGATGTACCTGTTAAATCTCCACCTTGTGGATCGGGAGCAGTAATGTCATAAGTATTAGCTACTCCACTGGTCTCACCTAAATCTGTAGCCATCCACCAAGAACCATCACCTGCATTAGGATAAGCAGATAAGTCTGGATATTCTAAAGAGGCACTAATAGGGAAACTACCTTCAAAAGTTAAGCCGTTCTGAAAAGCTATTAATGAAGGGTCAATAACTCCATTGTGATTTGTTTGAACTACTTT
>QMKU01000039.1 GCA_003646525.1 Campylobacterota bacterium | reverse complement strand
ATCAACTCTTCATATTCACTTTTTGCATCACTATCAATTGTGATACCACCTCCACTTTTATAAAAAAGCTTATGATCATCCTCTTCAATATAGCGGATCATCACAGCAGAATCGAGAGAACTCCCATCAAAAATACCAAAAATACCAGTATAAAAACCCCGTGCATAATCTTCGACATGGTTAATGATCTCTATCGTAGACTTTTTGGGTGTGCCAGTGATGGATCCGGCAGGCGTAAGTTGATCGAGGATTTGACCGATACTCTCTCTCCAATCTATTGGAAGCTCTGCCGTGATCTTGGAACTGACCTGTAATAGCTCCTTGTCTCCTGCTTTTATTTTATCAATATAGCGAAACTTTTTTACTTTGACATTGTTAGCAACTATGCCTAGATCATTACGCATGAGATCAACGATCATTGTATGCTCTGCCATCTCTTTTGGGCTGGAGAGGATCTGTTCTTTGGCAGATGGTAGGGATGCTTCGATCGTTCCTTTCATCGGATATGTGGCGATGGTGTTGTCAACTATCTCTATAAATCGTTCAGGAGAAAAGCAGATAAACTCTCCCTTGAAATAGAGTTTGAACTTTGCCTTGGCACGAGAGAAGATATCCTTGAGTCTCATGTTGGTTTCGACGGGAGTGCGAAAAGTCAGGTTGAGGAGATAAGTGTTGCCTGATCTGATCTCTTCAATAATCTTCTTAAGTGCTTTTTTGTATATCTCCAAAGAGATGGGTGCAGAAGAAAAGTAATAGGGTTTAGTGGATTTATCTATAGGATAATTGCGTAAGGTTTTGACTTTATAGAAAATATCTTCATCAAGTTCATCTAGTGACTGAGCAAAAATTTTTTGTTTGTCATAGGAGAGTAGGAAGAGAAAAGGTTTTCTTTGTTTGCCTAGTTCTGTGATCTTCTTGATGCCTCTACTATGGTCAAGCCATTGCTGTTGGCTCATGTATCCAAAAGAAGCAGCTTGAGAATAGCCATACGGACAAATACACCGTTTTTGACTTGTTCGAGGACTTTACAACGAGGGTCATCGAGTATGATGTCGGAGATATCGATATTGCGCATCACGGGTCCGGGGTGCAGTATGAGTATCTCTCTGTTGCCTAGTCGTTCTGGCGTAAGACAATAGTGCTCTGCGTAGGCATCGTAGTCGTCAAATATTGGTGTTTTGTGCCTCTCAAGCTGTGCACGCAAGCTCATGACCACATCGGCCTGGTTCAACACTTCTTCGAGTCGTTCATATTGGGGTAAATCACTTTCGGGCATAAAAGAGTATGGGGCGACCAGTATGACATTCATCCCCATGCGTCGAAAGAGTTTGATCCCAGAGCTAGCAACTCGGGAGCTGACGATGTCACCTACGATCACAATGGTTTTTCCTTTGACTTCCCCGAAGTGTTCTTGCATCGTGAAGAGGTCGAGTAGTGCTTGAGTCGGATGTGCAGAGTTGCCTGCTCCTGCACTGATGACAGAGGTCATATCCATATTTGCTAATTGCCTAGGAGTATCATTTTCCTGATGACGAATGATGACACCATCAGGCTCCATCGCACAGAGGTTAGTGAAGGTATCTTCGGTCGTCTCTCCTTTTTTGGTAGAGCTCTTAGAGGGATCGAGATGCACGACTGCCGCACCTAGTCGCTTGGCCGCTACTTCAAAAGAGCTTCTGGTACGAGTAGAATTCTCAAAAAAAAGAGTAATCAACAGTTTGTCCCTGAGCAGTGCGATCGGTTTTTGTGCTTTAAATCTTTTGGCATCACTGAGGATGGCTGAGATCTGCCCATCACTCAAGTCACTCGTATTGATGAGGTGCTGCATAATTTGACCCTTATGAATAATTTTGTGATTATAGCAGAGGGTAGGGTAAAGTTAGATTGGTAGTTTTGTTCTTGGGGGCTTCCTCACTATAAAATCTATGCGTTACAAGCCCAAAGGATTAAAAAACATATAATTGCATTCACTGTGATAGCCGTAGGGTGTAGTCACCGACTACACCCTACTAAAACAAGGCAATATTTCAAAACTTGACCTCGGTTGAGTCGTTAATCTTGCTTAGCCGAGGTCGGGTGATTCATGATGCATTCGCTACGCTTCACGCATCACAAATCACCAGACCCCTACCATCATAAGTAGTTTACACTTTAAACTTATTGGATTTCGTAGGTGTGACCGTGTCATACGAGCAGATCATCACTTGTGCGACATGGTCGCACCTGCAACATTGTAAACTACCTTTTATTGGACATAAAGGATGCCGATATTTATTGGTCAAAAGCAGGATAAAAATTGGATTGAGCTTTTGCTGAATATTATAGAGAAAGAGAAACCTGACTTCTTTCTGTAGATAGTTCATTCTTTATTTTAAATTACCTTGAGTGGGAAGGGGATTCTATTGTCTGTTGAGTTTTGGATCTGTGAACTGTCAACTTGTTTTTGGGAGCTTCCTAAGAGACTATAAGTACTAAATTTGATAAAATACAATACATATAAAAGTTTTAAAAGAAAAAGGCTTAATTACAATGAGAGAAAGTAAAGATTTTTTACGCACAATAGTTGAAGAGGATTTAAAATCAGGCAAATACAGAGAGGTCATAACACGATTTCCTCCAGAGCCCAATGGCTTCCCACACATTGGACATGCCAAATCTATCTGTATCAATTTTGGTATTGCAAGCGACTATCATGGTCACTGCAACCTCAGAATGGATGACACTAACCCCACAAAAGAAGATACGCAATATGTTGAGGCTCTCAAAGATGCTGTAGAGTGGCTTGGGTTTGACTGGGGTAATAATGTATTTTTCACTTCTGATTATTTCCCTAAGTTATATGATTATGCTACTCAGCTTATCAAAATGGGCAAGGCATATGTTGATAGTCTCACCGAAGAGGAAATTCGTCAATATCGTGGGACTGTTACCCAAGCAGGAAAACGAAGCAAATATGGTGATCGTAGCATTGAAGAAAACCTAGACCTTTTTGAGAGGATGAAAAAAGGTGAGTTTAAAGATGGCGAGCATGTATTGAGAGCACGGATAGATATGTCTGCCGCCAATATGAAAATGAGAGACCCACTTCTGTATCGTATTAGACACGCGCATCACTTTAGAGCGGGAGATGAGTGGTCTATTTACCCAATGTATGACTTTGCTCACTGCTTGGCTGACTATATTGAAGGTATTTCTCACTCTATTTGTACGCTAGAGTTTGAAAACAACCGTGATATTTATGATTGGGTACTTGATACTCTTGGGCTAACGATGTCACGACCATATCAGTATGAGTTTGCACGACTAGGTATTAACTACACAGTTATGAGCAAAAGAAAGCTTTTAGAATTGGTTAAAGGTGGACAAGTTAGTGGCTGGGATGACCCTCGTATGCCTACAATTGCAGGATATAGAAGAAGAGGCTATACAGCAGAATCTATCTTGAATTTCTGTGATCAAATAGGTATAGCAAAAGCAAACTCAATGGTCGATGTCGCACAGCTTGAATTTTGTATAAGAGATGATCTAAATACTAAAGTACCACGAGTTATGTGCGTACTTGATCCACTAAAAGTAACGATCGAAAATTATAATGGCTCTGAAGAGATTGATGCTTCATACTATCCACATGATGTACCCAAAGAGGGCTCACGGAAGTTGCCTTTTTCTAGGGAGATTTACATTGAGCGAGATGACTTCATAGAAAACCCTCCAAAAGGTTACTTTCGTCTTACTCCTAAACAACCGGTGAGACTGCGACATGCCTATATCATCTCTTGCAAGGAAATAATTAAAGATGCTAATGGTAATGTCACAGAGATAAAAGCAGAGTATTACCCAGAGTCAAAAAGTGGTTCAGACACTAGTAGTATCAAGATCAAAAGCGCTATCCAGTGGGTGAGTGCCAAAGAGGCTAAAGCAGTAGAAGTAAGGCTCTATGACAGACTATTCGCAAATGAAGCTCCTGAGGGAGTAGAAGATATAAACCCTGATTCTTTAAAAGTTATTAAAAATGCTCTTATTGAGCCTGCTGTGATAACAGATAGACTTGATGAGAGATTCCAGTTTGAGAGACAGGGGTATTTTTATGCTGACCCTACCCTCTACACTGATGAAAACCCTGTGTTCAATAAAATTGTCAGCCTCAAGGACTCTTGGAGCAAAAAAAGAAAAGTGATTCCAGAAGTACTTATATCTAAAATTCCAAAAGTACAAATAGACGGTGAAGTGGTACCTATGAGTGAAGCTGAACAAGCACTATTTGACAAGTACACTGGTGAACTTAAACTAAACAGTGAAATAGCCAATACGCTAGCTCGTGATAAAAATCTATCATCATTTTATGAAGAGGCTTTAAAGCAGCTTGATAGTCCTGTGGGTTTAGCTAATATTGTGAGTAATGAAGTGGCTAGAGAGTTGAAAGTGAGAGAAGTGAGTCAGCTTAAATTTAACGCAAAGCAAATATCAGAGCTTGTCAAAATGGTGGATGATGAGACTATCTCAAGTAAAATTGCCAAACAAGTATTTGAACAGATGGCAAAAAGTGGAGAAAACCCAATACAAATAGTTGAAACCAAAGGACTCATACAGATAAACGACCCCTCTAAAATATTGCCTATTATCGATGAGGTCATTGCAAAAAATCCAGACAATGTCGCTAAGTTCAAAGCAGGTAATGGCAAGCTCTTGGGCTTCTTTGTCGGTCAAGTCCTCAAAACTACAGGAGGCAAAGCAAACCCCAAAATAGTAAATGAACTTGTGGTGGAGAAGTTGAAGTCATAAATTGATTGGAAATATTTTGGATAGTGTCAACAATGCATCTAATCTGATATAATACTTTCCAGTTTATTCTATTACAAAAATTATAATTTAAAAGGAAATCTTGTTATGATGAAGAAAATATTAAAAATTCAGGTGATTGTTGCATTGTTGTTAAGTGCCCATGCTCTAGCTGATACACAAAATAATTGCGGTGAGTTGAGTGGCTGTAAAAAGAAAATTTGCCATATAGAAAAAGATATAGCCATAGCAAAGAAGAAAGAAAACAGATCCAGAGTAAAAGGTTTGCAAATTTCATTGGAAAAAGTTACCACATACTGCACGGATGAGAAGCTAATAGAAGATCTAGAAGATAAAATCAAAGATACAAAAAAAGATCTGCAAGAAGATAGTGAGGATTATAAAGAAGCAGTGAGAGACAACAGACCTGACAAAATAGAAAAATATAAAACCAAAATGTCTGAAGAGAATAGAAAAATAGAAAAACTAGAACAAGAGTTAAAAGAACTACGATAAGTCCAATAAATTCAATAATTTTTGAAACATAGGCGTGTTTATCTCGTTGGGTTAGCCTTAGGTTTGGTTGAATGAGGCACATATACGATTCTTTAATAACTATTTAATCTTTTTTTAGCTATCATGCGCCCACTAATTACACTCATGACTATTAAATATGGTCAAATCGAGAGAATAAAAAAGGAATGGTATAATGGCACAACATAAATCAGCAAAAAAGCGTATTTTGCAAACTGCTGTAAAAACTGAAAGAAACAGATATTACAGAACCAAGCTCAAAAATATAGTCAAAGCTGTGCATACAGCAGTAGAGGCAAGCGACAAAGTGGTTGCTCAAGAGGTATTCAAGAGTGCCAATAAGCAGATTCACTCACTAGTCAGCAAAGGCTTTATCAAGAAAGAGACTGCGGCTAGAAAAGTCAGTCGTCTTCACAAACTTGTAAATAGTGTCGAAGCGGCATAAAACTCCTCCCTTATATCTACTCATTCAGTTTTTTTGAGTGTGTAGACAACTGAGACCTCTGCCACTCAAAAATTCTATATAAATTGGAAACCTATGTTCAAAGAAAAACTTCAACCCTTTATTGGTCGGTATGACGAGATAAGTACACTTCTCAGTGCTCCAGATATTGCGTCTGATATCAAAAGAATGACTGATCTAGGAAGAGAGCAATCTGGTCTGTCTCTCTTGGTAGAGAAAGCAAATGAATATATAGAAACATCGGATGCCATCGAAGAAAACAGAGAATTTCTAGGCGATCCTGAGCTTGGTGACTTGGCAAAAGAAGAGCTCAATGAGCTGGAACCCAGACTAATAGAACTGGAAGATGAGATCAAGATACTCATGATTCCAAAAGATAAAAATGATGATAAAAATATTTTCTTGGAACTCAGAGCTGGGGCTGGAGGAGACGAGAGTGCCCTCTTTGTCGCTGATGTATTCAAGATGTATTTGCGTTTTGCAGAGCAAGTAGGTTGGAGAGTCGAATTGGTCAGCTCCAACGAAGGAACTGCAGGAGGATACAAGGAGCTCATCGCCGAGATCAAAGGTGAAGGGGTTTACTCCAAGCTCAAGTACGAGGCAGGAACCCATCGTGTGCAGCGAGTCCCAGACACAGAAACACAAGGTCGCGTCCATACTTCAGCCATTACTGTAGCGATTATTCCAGAAGTGGATGATGTAGAAGTGGATATCAAACCCAATGAGGTCAAAATGGATGTCTATCGCTCTAGTGGATGTGGTGGTCAGTCAGTCAATACAACGGATTCAGCTGTACGGTTGACCCATGTCCCGACTGGCATTGTTGTCGCTATTCAGGATGAAAAATCTCAACACAAAAATCGTGATAAAGCTATGAAAGTACTCAAGGCTAGAGTCTATGAAGCAGAACTCCAAAAACAACTAGATGAGACATCTAGCCAGAGAAAACTTCAAGTGGGTTCAGGCGACCGATCCGAAAAGATCAGAACTTATAATTACCCACAAAATAGACTCACCGACCACCGTGTAGGTCTGACACTCTATGCACTCGATGATATCATGAACAATGGCAATCTTAAGCTTGTCATTGATCCGCTCATAGCACATGCACAGATGGAAGCGATCCAAGAGGCAGGACTGTAGTTCTGATCGAAAAATTAGCTATTTGACTCCCCTAATAAAAATCCCTTGCTAGCGACCTCTCCTCTTTTGCTGGCTTCCATATTTGTTTTTGCTATTATCATTGGCTCCATATCTCCTAGCCTTTGAAATATCACTCTTTTGAGTTACTATGTCTTTCTGCTCCTGTTTTCTGCCTTGATCTTTCTCTACAAAAATAGGTTTTCGTGACCATGGATCTAGCTCGGTATAGTACATCAGTGTCGAATAGGTCGAAGGTGTTGGGATAAATACTTGCACCTGTTCAGGATTTAGCTGTAGCTCTCTATTGGCGAAGCTCTTTAGGCTCCGCATGTCATCCATTTGACTGCCAGGGTGTGCAGCGATGAGATAGTAAGTCAAGAACTGTTTTTTACCTGATTTTTTATTGAGATCATCAAAATTCTTTTTGAAGTTTATGAGTGTCTCTTTATCTGGCTTGCCCATAAGCTTGAGTATCTTATCCTCTGTATGCTCTGGTGCGACCTTCATCTGTCCTGAGATATGATGATCTACGAGAGTTTTTAGATAGGATTGTCCATATTTTTTATCTTCATTGATCAGATCATATCTGATACCACTGTTGACAAATACCTTTCTGATATGGGGTAACTCTCTGATCTTTTTAAGCATGTCTATTTGTGGCTTATGGTCGGGCTTGAGTACAGGGCAGACTGTAGAGCTAGTACAGGCGATATCTAGGCAGACACCGCTTTTCATCTTTTTGTTACACTCATAGCCATACATATTGGCTGTTGCACCACCTACATCGTTTATGATACCTTTGAAATCTTTATGCTTCTTGAAAGCATCTATCTCACTGACTATGGACTCTTGACTCCTACTGCGTATCGTGCGACCTTGATGGACAGATATAGCACAAAAGTTACACTCACCATAACATCCATGATGCGTAGTAACTGAAAACTGTATAGTCTGTAGGGCTTTTACTTCACCTTGTGCTTTATAGTAGGGATGTACATCTCTCTCATATTTGAGATTATATACTTGATCTATCTGCTCTTCACTCATATAGTCTTGAGGAGGATTTTGTATGAGCCATCTGCTATCTTGGAGTTGACACAATCCTTTTGAAATTATTGGTTCATTATTGTTATAGAACTGATGAAAAGAGTTGATAAATTGTCTCTTGTCTGCTTTGCATTCATCAAAAGATGGCAACTCTATATATCCCTCTTTGGGTTCTTTGGCAATATAACAAAGCCCCTGTATACTCTCTGGAGAGTCACCCCTCTTGTAGGTATCAGCTAACTCTACGATAGTTTTTTCTGCCATTCCGTAGACCAAGATATCTGCTTTGGCATCAAAGAGTAGAGATTTTCTAAGTTTGTTGGACCAGTAGTCATAGTGTACCACTCGTCGCAGACTAGCCTCTATACCCCCTAGTACAATAGGTACGGTATTTTTAAAATTTTTTCGGATATGGTTGATATACTTGATGCTTGCACGATCGGGACGGCGACTATTGGTAACACCGGGGGTGAAGTCATCTTGTTTGCGAAATTTTTTAGTTGCTGTGTAGTTGGCTACCATACTATCGACAAGTCCTGCACTCACCCCCCAAAAAAGTAGTGGTTCTCCCAAGCGAGTTATATCATCATCACTTGAGAGATCGGGCTGTGCTATTATACCCACTCGATACCCAGCATTGATCAGTATCTTGCCTACTATGGCGATGCCGTTATATGGAGTATCTATATATGTATCCCCACTCACAAGTATCACATCTAGCTGTTGCCAGCCTAACTCTTTGAGCTCTTTTTTGGTAGTTGGTATAAACACTGAATATCTCCTATCTATTGACAGAGAAATTCATATCATCATCCACACTGCCCAAACTCCCTGTAAATACTTTGACCTTCTTATAGTCAAGAAGTCTTAATGCGGAGATGATAT
>QMKU01000419.1 GCA_003646525.1 Campylobacterota bacterium | reverse complement strand
TATGTCTATACTCACCGCAACACTCAAAGTACTCTATCAATCCATCCCCACCCAGCAAAGAATCAAAGTCCTCACCATCAAAGAGATGATGATCGAGCCAATCTCTATTGGCTTGGTGGGACTCTTGCTCCTTGCTCTCTTATCATTTGACATGATCTATATCATCTACTATTTGATACTTTTTGTCTCTATTGTTTGGATGATAATTTCTAAGATGCTTAGAAATTATTATAAACTCTCTTTGGAAAAGCTCTTAAGTCAAAGAGAGATAATTGCCGATACTTTTTCATTGGACACTATTGACAATAAGCTCTTGCTCAAAGGCATTCAAAGTGATAATCAGATTGAAGTGATCTACTCTCTTGACTCCCTTATCAAAGTCCACTATCCTGACATCAATACCCTGCTGGTCGAGCTTCTCAACCATCCAAACACCCAAGTACGCCTGAGTGTCTTGGGATTCATCGACCAATTAGATAAAGAGGAGTTGCTAGGCGACCTCAAACAGCATATAAAAATAGAGTCTGATGACACTGTTCTCCATGATCTCTTACGGCTCTACTGCAAACTAGGATCTATGGATGCTATCGAAACTATCTCTCCCTATATCCATCATCATCACCCCGAAGTACAAAAAGGTGCTATTCTTGGACTACTCCAATATGGTGGGATCGATGGAATTTTAGTTGCAGGAAAAGTACTTGATGATCTTTTCTCTTCCGACAAGAGGGCAGATCAAGTAATCTCTTTAAATATCTTAAAACAGATAAAAACACCTAGCTTTTATCATCCTTTGTCCAAGCTACTAGAGAGTGATGATATTGAGATACGATCGCTTGCTATTACTGTTATTGGCAACTTGAAAATCACCCAATTTATACCCAATCTACTCACAAATCTCACCACAGATGACTACAGAAGTATCACCGGGATAGCTCTACTTAAATTTGACTTCAAGATATTTCCCCAACTTCGTACCTTTTTTCATCAGACCCCCTCCATAGAGAGCAAATATGCACTCATCAAAGTCATCGCTATGCTCAAAGAAGAAGAGTCATACCACTTCCTACTCGACCAACTCACTGAGCCTCAACTCAGTGATATGATTTATGAAAAACTATTTGACAGTGATTTTAGCACCAAAAATCAGGATTTGATCGAGAGACTACTGCACCAAGAGATAGAGAAGATACTCTCTTTTTTACATCTATTAACAGTTTTGGATGCAAATCTTTTCCCTAATAGCTTTTTGGTGGTTGAGGAGTTTATAGCTAGAAAGATAGAAAATATTTTTTCTATTATTGGATTTTACTATAACAAAAAAACAATTTTACAAGCCATACTCAACTACCAAAGCCCATCCAAAGACAAGCGAGCTTATGCTGTGGAGGTGATAGACAATATGGTCTCAACTTCTATGAGAAAGATAGTTTTACCCATTCTTGATGATACCAACAGTAAAAAGAAACTCTCATCCTATGCCACAGATATGCCAGAGACTGTCCAAGACCCAGAGAAGATTATTGGCATTGCTATAAGCCAAGAGGAGCGACCACTTATCCTGAGATTGTCTCTCCTATATGAACTAGGGCAACACCGCTATCCCATTGATATAAATCTCATAGAAGATTTGACACAAGACCCCAACCCAGAGATACGGCAGACAGCCTTATGGACTCTACATCAACTCAAAAAGGCTCATCATGCTACTGATGATTGAAAAAGTTATTATTCTCAAATCGGTGAATCTATTTTCAAAAATACCTGAAAGCACCCTCCTCTCTATCGCCACACAACTACGAGAAGTGCAGTATGACGAAGGACAAACCATCATCACCCAAGGTGACTTGGGGACATCAATGTATATTTTGGTCAGAGGGACAGTCGAAGTCATCATCGATGGTCATGTCATTGCCACACAAAGAGAGATCGATATCTTTGGAGAGTTAGCCGCACTCGACCCAGAACCACGAAGTGCCACCATCAAAACCACCCAAGAGACACTGGTCTTTGAGATCAGCAGCACCCTCATCTACAACCTCATCTCAGAATACCCCAGTGTCGCGAGGGGCATTATCAAAATCTTATGCAATCGTATCAGGGATAATAATAAACATTAGATTGCTACGATGGTAATCTCCCTAAAGGTAGAAAAAATGATAGAAAATATGTTAAATCAACCACTTAAAGTAATGATTGGTTTTGATCAAGTTGAAAGTGTTGCTGCTCATACGCTGATTCACTCTATTCTCAAGCGCTCAAGTCAACCAGTTTCATTCATGCCAATTTTTCTTAACAATCTTAAAGATACTTATACAAGAAGTAGAGATCCGAAGCAGAGTAATGAGTTTAGTTTTTCAAGATTTCTCACACCATACCTTAGCAATTATGAAGGATGGAGTCTATTTATGGATTGTGATATGATGTTGAGAGTTGACATTGCAGAACTGTTTGTCTTGGTCGATCCCGATAAAGCCATAATGGTAGTAAAGCATGAATACACTCCTTCTACAAAAACAAAGTATTTGAATGCGATCCAATAT
>QMKU01000418.1 GCA_003646525.1 Campylobacterota bacterium | reverse complement strand
GTCTTCAACGACAACGAAGGACTTATGAGAGTCATGTACAAAAGAGCTGACGGAAAACTCGGTCTTTATTAATAGAATGGCAGAATAGGTTTAAACTATTTTGCCTTCTTGCTTATCTTTATTATTATTAATTTTTTACTCTCCTCTTTGCCATAGCTACTATCTCCTCATCTTCCCCCATGTCCAACCACTTAAATTTCTGCCCACTCTGCATCGTTCCATCAAGAATATCCCCACCATCTCTGAATTTCAAATCTAGTGAGGCAATATCAAATCCATTAGTTGTTTTCTTGAAAGCTTCAAGTCGTTTGTTTGTCTCATTTCGAGTAAAAAGATAACACCAACTCTCCAATCCAAGACGACCAACCCGACCCCTAAGCTGATGCAGGGTTGCCAAGCCAAGTCTCTCCGCACCTACGATCACGATAAGTGTCAATCTAGGCAGTGAGATCCCCACTTCGACCACTGTGGTTGCTAACAATATATCCCCCTGCTTTCTAAAATCCATAAGTACCTCTTCCTTATGCTTGTCTTTGCCATGTGTGACATAAACATTGTCAAAACGACTCTCCCAAAAACCCCGACTTTCAGCCAGCGACTGATAATCTATCGTCTCACTCTCCTCGACGAGAGGATACACGATAAGAACTTGATGATTTTGTGCGATCTCCTCTTTGATATGAGAAAGTAGTGCAGGAAAATGGCTCTTTCCGATCACCTCTGTGGTTATTTTCTTCTCAAAAGGTGTTTTGGTGATGAGGCTTACATCCAGCAGAGCTGAATTCATCATCGCTTGAGTCCGAGGAATAGGTGTGGCAGAAAACTGTAAAAAGTGTGCTCGCTTTTCATGATCACCATTCTCACCTTCCCAACTTGCTATCGATTCAAGCATCTGCCTCTGCGTAGTACCAAAACGGTGCTGCTCATCGACCATCACCAAGACTGCCCTGGGAAGATCCTCTTTGTAGAGAAGCGCGTGTGTACCGATGATGAAGTCTGCTTCGAGGTAGTCACCCTCCTCTTTGCCTTGCATCACCAGAGCCACTTTGACAGTTTTTGGCAAATGCTTGACTGCCTCTTCATGGAGCTGAATCGCCAAAAGTGATGTAGGTGCCATCAGGATAGATTTGTGCGGTATCGCCATCATAGCAGATGCCAAAATGACCATAGTTTTGCCAGATCCTACATCTCCAACGATCATACGCTTTGCTGCCTTGGAACGACTACCGAGGTCAGACCCAATCACTTTGATCACCTGCTTCTGTTCATCGGTCAATTCAAAAGGCAATTGTTTGACAAAATCTGAAATATCACCCTTCAGAGCTTCGACCGCAGGATGAATGATCTTTTTTCCAGATAATTTTTGAATGTGATTAAAAGCTTCGATTATTTTCAAAACCTGTAAAATCTCTGGTCGATAATTCCCCTCCAGATAGATCCTATCCAGAGTATCAGGAAAATGCAATGCCATCAAACTTTTTGCCTCTTGCGGCAAAAGCCCCTTATCGATAAGCGACTTCTCTGAAAGATAAGTTCGCATCAGCGTGCGTATATCCTCCTGTTTCAACACACTCTTGTACTTGGGGGTGATTTTCCCTGCCTCCCGAATCGATTTGGGTTGGTTCATCTGAAGATTGTTTCGGAAAAGTTCCACTTTACCTTGGATGATATGCTCACTCCCCATCGCGAAAGTTTGATAATGATAAGGGGTCACACGAAAAAACATGCTCTGTATAGATTGATTGAAATTTGGAAGGAAAAAAGTAACCATTAGTTTGCCATTGTGAGATTTTACCGCACTCACTCTTGCATCAAGTGTATGTATTTTCCCAGGGTTGATCTCCTTGGAAATCGTCGTATCACTATAAGAGACTGGCACTATCAATGCCAAATCAAGCAGGGAATATATTTTGAGTTTTTTTAGTAAAGGTTTTGCTTCTTCCACTCCATCTCCTTTGAATTAGAAAATTATACCTTTATCTACAACCAAAGGGGATGGAGATGTCATATTGCAATGTTTTATTCTTTTATTCCTTGACTTTTTTGTCTGTCACGATAGAGAAACTCAACTCGCTGATCTCTTTGTGTCTTTTTATGAAATCATTAATCTCATTGAGTGTCAAGGCTTCTATCTTCTTGAGTTGCTCTTTGTTGTATCCCATTGGTCTATCATAATAGTATTCACTATATGCTCTGTCTAATCGTTGAGAGAGTGTTTCACTGCGCAGTGGCTCACTACCTATCAGAAACTCTTTGGCAGCATCAAGCTCTTTCTGTGTGATGCCCTCCTCGACAAAGGTATCGACAAGAGTCTGTACCAGTGCCTTTGCCTCTTTTTCATTTTCCAGCTTGGTTTGAAGGTAGCCCGTCAGATAGGCAGTAGTACGGCTATTGACAAAATGACCATAGGCACTATATGCCAAGCCTCGCTTGACACGAATCTCTTCCATCAAGCGACTGCCAAATCCACTACCACCTAGAATATATTCGGCTACTTTGGCAATATACTGCTGAGGATCACTGTATTTGAGATCAAAAGGTGCGC
>QMKU01000038.1 GCA_003646525.1 Campylobacterota bacterium | reverse complement strand
TTTTTGGTTCACTAGAGGGGAGAAAACCTATCATAACCTACCCACAACTACCAAAAAGCACAGATGCAACACCAAAACCAGATTTTAAATAATCACATAGCAACCAACCTCTAAGTAGATACTAGGAGTCTGGGTGTGCCAAGAAGGCATAACAACTAGCGCAAGTTAGGAGGAGTTTTAGGAGTAAGTTTTTAGATGTTAGAGTCAAGATAAATCTACTATACGCTCAATAACTCTTGATCTGTCAATTCGTCACCAAGCCAAAGCTTAACTTTTCTTGCTCCTGCACTTAATGCTATTTCTCTAAATATTTTTTCTTCCACCCCAGATAATTTATCATCAACAAGTTCAAGTGGATGCTTGACAGCAATAGGAGCAATAAATCCTTTGATCAATTTCTTGAACCCACTCCTGAGAAGTTTTTCTGCTACTTCAAACTCTCCAATCAAGAGGCGTTTGCTTGAAAAAGGTGTTTTAGCATCAAGTACAATATTTTCACCACTATCTATACACTTGATATTAAACGAATTTTCTCTTATTTTGACATAAAAAATTTGTGTTTTGAACATTGATAACATTTGTTTTCCTTGAATAGTCTAAAGGTTTTTCAGAGTATTCTCTATCTCTTCCTCACTCATAGCTCCTAGCTGCATATGCTTTACTGTGCCACTCTTGTCTGACACGATCAGCAGAGGAACTGAGCCTGGCCACTCGGCGCGACTAGAAATGTAATTGGCAAAAGGAAGGGCTTGCTGTGTATTGATCATATTTAGACCCTTTAGTTCCAGTTCTTTCTGAAACTCTTTGAGCTTTTCAGGAGTAAGACCCTTGAGCTCAAAAGTTATAAACTCAAGATCTGGATGCTTCGTTTTGACTTTTGAAAATATCTTCATCTCATTGCGGCAGGGCTTACCTGAGTATATATAGAACATTATGATGGTATTTTTATCTTTAAGCGTTGGAAATTTAAATCCGTCTGCTGTCTCAATAATTACGATCTTTTTTCCTTCGATCGTCGTAAACTCAAAAGAGCTTGCTTTGGCAGGCTCTACCTTGGGTGCCTGTGCAGTAGCAGTAGAAGGTTCACTAGCACCCAAAGGCAGTAGCCCGATTACGGCAGCAGTTAAAATAGAAAGTGAAACATGTCGCATAAATGTCCTTAGTGTATTATTGTTTGAATTATAACCATTAAAATTGAAGATTCTCAATTTTAACACTAATCTCATCATTTTCCACATCAAACACTACGCTAGAGCCTTCGACTATCTTGCCTTCTAGGATAAGCTCTGCAAGTCTATCTTCGACCACCTCATAGAGTGCTCTTTTGAGTGGTCTCGCACCATAGACAGGGTCAAATCCTGCCTCTGCCACATAGGCCTTGGCACTTGGAGTAAGTGTGATCTGAATGTCACGCTCTTCGAGTTTGTCCTGAATACTTTTGAAGAGAATATCAACGATGCTAGTAATCGCTTCGAGGTCTAGTGGATTGAAGATCACGATATCATCCAGACGGTTGAGAAACTCTGGCTTGAAGTGGAGTTTGAGCTCTTCCCTTACAGCCTTCTCTCTCTCCTGTGCATCACTATATTCCATAATCTTATCACTAGCAATATTGGAGGTCATGATAATAATAGTATTTTTAAAATCTATCGTTACCCCTTTATTGTCTGTCAGGCGACCATCATCAAGTACTTGAAGGAGTATATTGAAGACATCTGGATGCGCCTTCTCTATCTCATCAAATAGCACAACCGAATAAGGCTTTCTCCTGACTGCTTCTGTCAGCTGTCCACCCTCATCGTACCCCACATATCCAGGAGGTGCACCTACAAGTCTACTAGCAGCATGTTTCTCCATATATTCACTCATATCGATACGGATCATTGACTTTTCGGAGTCAAAGAGAAATTTTGCCAATGTTTTAGCAACCTCTGTTTTGCCCACACCTGTTGGTCCCAAGAACATAAAACTCCCGATCGGTCGGTTCAAGTCACTGAGCCCTGCTTTGTTTCGCTTGATCGCTCTTGATACTGCCCTGAGTGCCTCCTCTTGCCCTATGACTTCTTTTTGGAGAATACTCTCTATCGCCAAAATCTTCTCTTTCTCACCTTGCATCATCTTGCTGACAGAGATGCCTGTCCAGCGACTGACGATGCTTGCGATCATCTCTTCATCCACTGAATTTTTGAGTAGTGTGCCCTCATCCATCATCCGAGACCACTTATTCTCAAGTCTCTTGAGTTTCTCCTCATCTGCAGGTATTTGACCATATTCTATCTCTGCCGCCTTGTTGAAGTCTCCCTCTCTCTTAACAAGTTCTGCCCGTGTCTTGAGTGATTCAATGCTATTTTTGACTTCAGCTATCTGATTGAAAACCTCTTTTTCATTGTCAAATTGACTCTGTAGGGAGATGCGCTTCTCTTCAAGGTCAGCCAACTCCTTGGCTATCTCATCGAGTCTTGAACTGTTTTTGTCACTCTCTTCCATCTTGAGTGCCTCTTTTTCTACTTGTAGTGTAGAGATCTCTCGTTTGGCTTTTGACAAATCTTTCGGCTCACTCTCTATCTGCATCTTGAGTTCTGCTGCTGCTTCATCGATGAGATCAATCGCTTTATCAGGTAAAAATCTATCAGTAATATAACGATCTGACAGTTTGGCTGCCGCGACTAGTGCACTATCGGCTATGACAACATTGTGATGCGTCTCTAGTCTATTTTTGATTCCTCTAAGTATCTGTAGTGCTTCATTGATGCTTGGCTCACCGACTTTTA
This sequence comes from Campylobacterota bacterium, assembly GCA_003646525.1. GTDB lineage: Bacteria > Campylobacterota > Campylobacteria > Campylobacterales > Sulfurovaceae > SZUA-451. The sequence goes on along the minus strand of QMKU01000038.1, from coordinate 6,096 downwards.
CTGGCTGAAAGCGTCTCTGAAGTGCAGTATCTTTCTCAAAATATTTACGGTACTCCTTGAGTGTCGTTGCTCCAATCGTATGTAGCTCCCCTCTAGCGAGTGCAGGCTTGAGGATATTTGCTGCATCCATACTGCCTTCACTTGCGCCTGCTCCTACGATCGTGTGAATCTCATCGATGAAGAGGATGACATTGGCAGACTCTTTTACTTCGTCGATCACCGCCTTGAGACGATCCTCAAACTCACCACGATACTTGGCTCCAGCGATCAAGCGACTCATATCAAGCGAAATAACACGCATATTTTGCAAACTCAACGGCACCTCCTTGTTGACAATTCGTTGAGCCAAACCTTCAACAATCGCCGTCTTGCCTGTTCCTGGTTCACCGATGAGGATAGGATTGTTTTTGGTCTTCCTAATAAGAATCTGCATCATTCTTTGTACCTCTTCATCCCTGCCAATGACAGGATCCAACTCACCATCGAGTGCCTTTTGGTTGAGATCTATACCATACTTATCCAATGCTTCAAGTGTCTCATCACCACTCTGCGAATCTATCTGCTTGCCACCTCTGATCGACTCAAGTGTCTTCTTGAACTCAGAGATATCCAAATACTTCCCGATGATGTCTCGGATAAAATTCTCATCACTATTGGCGATCAACCAGCTGTCAACAGCCAAATACTGATCTCCATTTGTTACCATAACCCCTTCGCCATTCTGCAATGAACGAACAAGTTTTTGCGAAAGTTTGATTGTCTCTTTGGTGACTGATGAAACAGTCGGCAACTTCTGAGATGCACTTTTTGCTTCGAGTTCTATCGCTGCTTTATCTGCGTTCATCTTGTTGAGTGTCTGGTGAAGTATCGATCCGCTATTAGTCAGTAGTGCCCATATCAGATGAATAGGATCAACTTCTTGATTTTTATTATGCAGTGCCAATGAAAGCCCTGATTCTACTGTCTGGGTCATTTGATTGGTTAATTTCTCTAATATACTCATTTATTTCCCCTGTTTAAATAATTTAATTCTAATCAACATTATACAACTTTAGTCACTTGTTGTCAAGTTTATTTACAATATTTTATTAACTTATCCAAAATTGAACATAGCCGTCTCTAAGTATTATTTAAATAAAATATACATTAAAATTTTCGTTCTAATATGGATAAACATTATGATTAAAAAAAGTAAAAAAATTATCGCTCTGGGGCTTGTCTCTACTATAGTGGCAGCACTGATCGTCGGAACAAGTGCTCAAGCCAGAAATGAAACATCAAATGATGATACGAAGCAGAGCAAACTCGCTGCCTATATCAAGTTTACACGCATTCTCAATGCAATCGATGAGCAGTATGTTGATGATCTCAACACTTCTGATCTTGTCGATAAGGCACTCAAGGGTCTACTCACCAACTTGGATGCACACTCCTCTTTCATGGACAAGAAAAGCTTTAAAGAGCTCAATGTCCAAACCAATGGTGAATTTGGAGGTCTGGGAATTAGTGTCGGAATGAAAGACAATGTTTTAACCGTTATCGCTCCATTGGATGGTACACCCGCAGATAGAGCAGGTATCGAGGCAGGAGATATCATTCTCAAGATTGATGACAAAGCAACACTGGGTATGACGATCGATGAAGCAGTCTCCATCATGAGAGGAAAGCCTAAAACAGATATTTTACTAACTATCATCCGCAAAGGAGAACCTAGACCTTTGACTATCAAAATCACTAGAGATATTATTGAAATTCAATCTGTCTATGCCAAGAAGATCGAAGATGACATTCTCTATATTCATGTCACCTCTTTTGATCAGAAAGTAGCCAAAGATGTAAAAGAAGCAATGCAGGAGAATCCTAACCGCACAGGTATCATTCTCGATTTGAGAAATAATCCAGGTGGATTACTTGATCAAGCCGTGGATCTGGTAGATCTTTTTGTAGATAGCGGAATCATCGTAAGTCAAAAAGGTAGAGATGATGCAGAGAATATTGAATTTGAAGCCCATGAAAAAGAGAGTAACATTAAGACTCCTATGGTCGTATTGGTCAATGGTGGCTCCGCAAGTGCCAGTGAAATCGTAAGTGGTGCACTTCAGGACAACAGACGCGCTATAGTCGTTGGTGAAAAAACATTTGGAAAAGGTAGTGTTCAAGTAGTGATGCCCGTAGGTGATGGCGAAGCGCTTAGGCTAACAGTTGCTCGCTATTATCTCCCTAGTGGTCGAACGATCCAAGCTGAGGGTGTCACACCAGATATTATTGTGCATCCCGGAAAAGTAGCAAGAGACAACAACAACAGCTTCATGATAAAAGAGAGAGAGCTCAAGAAACACTTGGAAAAAGAACTTGAAAAAATTGATGAAAGAATTGATGAAAAAAAGAATGGAAAAGACAAAAAGAGAGAAAGGGAGAAAGAAAAAGCTGAAAAGTCTGCCAAAAAAGAGAAAGAAAAAAAGGATAAAACTATTGTCACCGAAGATCAAATTTATGATGATGCGCAACTCAAAAGTGCCATCAATATCCTAAAAGCACTTATGATCATAGCCCAACCAAAACAGGAGAATAAATAGTGGAAAAAGCACAATTAGTTTACGAAGGTAAAGCAAAAAAGATCTGGTCAACCCAAGATCCCGATCTTTATATTTCGGAATTCAAAGATGATCTTACTGCATTCAACGGTGAAAAAAAATCTAGCGAAGTAGGCAAAGGTGCACTCAACAATAAAATCTCAACCGTACTTTTCAAATATCTCAATCAAAAGGGTGTGCCTAGCCACTTTGTCCAGATGCTAGATGACAATCATATGCTACACAAAAAAGCAGATGTTATTTTCATCGAAGTGATCGTGCGCAATATTGCCACAGGAAGCCTCAGCCGCAATTTAGGTATCGAGGATGGTAAAATACTTCCTTTTACGCTTGTAGAGTTTGATTACAAAGATGATGCGCTAGGTGATCCAAAACTAAACGATCAACACTGTATGATCCTTGAATTGGTCAAAAACGAATCTGAGCTTGACTATTTACGCTTTATGGCACGCCGTATCAATACCTTACTCAAAGATTTCTATGCAAAGCGAGATTTGACATTGGTTGATTTCAAACTAGAGTTTGGACGAGATAGTGATGACAATATCATCCTCATCGATGAACTAAGTCCAGATAATTTCAGACTCTGGGACAGCAACAGTGGTAAAAAGATGGATAAAGATAGATTTAGAGAAGGGCTTGGCGGAATTAAAGTCGCTTATGAAGAAGTACTCAGTAGAATATTGGAGGAGAAGTAAATGAAAGCTATTGTCAATGTATATCTCAAAGAGGGTGTTTTGGATCCACAAGGAAAGGCGACACGCCATGCACTTGAGTCAATGAACTTCAAGGGAATCATGGATGTTCGTATCGGCAAACAGATCATCATCAAACTTGATACAGAGAACAGAGAAGAGGCACAAAAAGAGGTTGAGGAGATGTGCGAAACACTTCTTGCCAATACAGTTATTGAAGATTATACTATCGAGATAGTCTGATGCAAAAAACACCCATGAATGTCGTAATACTTCGGTTTCCCGGTACAAATTGTGAATTTGATACCCAATATGCATTTGATAAACTAGGTCACAAGACAGAATTGATTTGGCACAAAGAGGAGTCACTTCCCAAAAAGACTGACTTGGTCATAGTTCCTGGTGGTTTTAGCTACGGTGACTATCTCAGATCTGGATCAATTGCACGCTTCTCTCCTGTCATGAAAGCGGTTGTAGCTTACGCCAATCAAGGTGGAAAAGTACTGGGTATCTGCAATGGATTTCAAATTCTCACAGAAGTTGGGCTTTTGCCTGGTGCATTGAAGCGAAATAACAATCTTCATTTCATTTCAAAATATCAGCATCTCAAAGTTGTCAATAGTGATAATGCCTTCCTCAATCAATACAGTGACAGTGATATACTGAATATACCTATCGCCCATGCTGATGGAAACTACTATATTGATGACAATGGACTTGCTAATCTCGAAGAGAATGGACAAATTCTATTGCGTTATTGCGATGCACTTGGAGATCGTGAAGTTGTCAATGGTTCTGTGACATCAATCGCTGGGATTTGCAATAAAGAGAAAAATATTTTTGGTCTCATGCCTCATCCAGAAAGAGCTATGGAGGAGATCCTAGGTTCTATCGATGGGATCAAGATGCTTCAAGGATTTGAGCAGTAATGCCTATACCTAAGAGACTCTTTTTTTTACTCCTTTCATGGATTTGGTTTGCCTCGTCTCTACAGGCAGGAGTGGAGTATCAATATAGCTATATTCCAAAAAAAGTATATCAAAATCAAATATTTGCCATCACAGTACTAGAGATAGGATCTAAAAATCAAAATCCTCATTTTTATTTTGATAGCGAGAGTTCAAATCAACCAGTTTTTAAAAAACCTCTTGTGATTAAAAATGGCAATGACACCTTTTTCACCTTCTATTTCAAGACATATAGCAGAGACTTTTACCTGCCAGAATTGACCATCAGTGAAGGGGATGAAAATCACACCTTGGAAGCCTCTAATATCCCCATTGCCAATCTAAAGCACAGGGAAGATTTTTGTGCTGTATTGGCTGCTGATATGAAGATCAAAACTTCTCAAGCTTCAACTTATGATGAAAATAATAATCTTGTCACCCTCTCGATCGAAGCTTTTGAAGCAAATTTAGAAAACATGCATCTCAACGCAGTTATCGAAGATGGCACTGAAAATATAAAACGCAACCATGCCAAGGTACAAGCCGAATACTATGTAGTCGTACCAGCTACACAAAAAAGTATTAAATTTACCTATTTTAATACGATTAAAGGGCAATATGTCTTTTTAGGGGCTCCTATCGTTATCAGAGATTACTCTGTCTCCACTCAATCTGAACTCAATCCAAAAGATGATAGTTTTGACAAAGTAAAAAAAATGGCTTTTGTAGGTTTTGTGATCTTTTTTTCTCTACTATTTTTATGGAAAAGGGACTTTTTTTATCTAATATTAGCAGTCCTGTCTATCATCACCCTACTCACTTTCTATGCACCGAAGAAAGAGATATGTATCAAGCAAGGCACACCTCTATATATCCTCCCTACCTATACAAGTCGAATCAGTACCAAAGTTGATAATGACTTCACAACAGCACTTTTGGGTGAGAGGGCAGAGTTTAACAAAATTGAGTATCAAAATGGAATAATAGGATGGGTTAAAAATGAAGATCTTTGCAAAAATTAGATTTTATTGGGATGCGTTTCTTATCTCATTTATAGTAGCAGTTATTATGATCCCTTTGCTCGCTTTGTTTCCCAGCAAAAAAGGTACTACCATACATCGTCTCAACATGTTCATCATCTTTTTGATAGGAGGCAAGTTGATACAAATCGGCGAAGCTGACCCCGAGGCAGACATGATACTCATGAATCATCAGGGAATTGTTGATATTATTGGTATGGAGGCACTACAAACTGGACACCTTCGGTGGATCGCAAAGAAGGAACTTTTTGACACTCCTTGGTTTGGACACCTTCTGCGAAAGGGTGATATGATCTCGATAGATAGAGAAAACAAAACTGGGCTTCTCAAGCTCATCAAGGATGTCAAAGAGTCCCAGACTATTAAGCATCGTGCTGTTGCACTCTTCCCAGAAGGTACCCGTGCAGATGGACAAGAACTTCTCTCCTTCAAATCAGGTGCAAAGTTCATCGCAAAGAAAATTGGGCTCAAAGTACAGCCTGTTGTCATCACAGGAAGCAAATACTTACTCAATGAACACAACAGAACGGCGCACAACTCAACTGTCCATTATATCTATCTGCCTACTATTGATGTAAAAAATGCGCCTGATGATTGGTATAATACAATGAAAACTTCAATGCAAAAGGTAATAGATGACGAATTGGATCACGCTTCTCGCAGTCGCTAGTGGTGGTGCACTAGGTGCTGTCTCTCGTATGCTGATCAATGGATTGGTCAGCAGACATATCCCACACACCCTTCCTTTTGGTACACTAGCAGTCAATCTGCTTGGTAGCTTTATTATCGGGCTACTATTTGCATGGTTTCATGTCAACAC
>QMKU01000417.1 GCA_003646525.1 Campylobacterota bacterium | reverse complement strand
TGATATCCCCCTCAGCGATCAGATTCGAGAGTTTTTCAAGATGGGAGCTTATGGTGGCATCGTGCTTCAGCTTTTTCTCCTAGGCACCTTTCTCTATGGCTTGAAGCTCCATGAGATCAGCAAAAAACTGTTACTTGGCACACTCAGTCAGAAATTTATACTTATTCCACTAGCAACCATCATTATCTTGAGTTTGACAAATATTCCTTACTTCATCCAAGCCGTTATCCTGATGGAGATGATGACCCCACTTGCCGTCGCCAATATCAACCTCGCTTCACTCTACGACTGTCGCCCTAGAGATGTAACCACGCTGATTTTACTCAGTACCCTACTCTTCATTCCTATGCTTTTTGTATTAAGTTATATTATTAAACACTTTTACTAATGATTTTATGCTAAAATTATACCAATTTAATTAGGAGTTCACTATGTCCAAAAAAACCCTTATCATCGGTGCTGGAGGTGTCGGAAATGTCGTCGCATTCAAATGTGCTATGAATGCTGAAACTTTTGGTGATATCACACTAGCAAGTCGAACCATAAGCAAGTGCAATACGATCTCAGACAATATCTTAGAGCGTACTGGTATCAAAATCATGACGGCTCAAGTCGATGCAGACTCTATCCCTGAACTCATCAGCCTTATCCAAAGCAGTGCCGCAGATATCGTCATCAATGTAGCACTTCCTTATCAGGACTTGACCATCATGGATGCTTGTATTGCTTGCCAGGTTGACTATCTCGATACTGCCAACTATGAACATCCAGACGAAGCAAAATTTGAGTACAAAGAGCAGTGGGCGAGAGATCAGCATTTCAGAGATGCTGAGATCATGGGACTTCTCGGGAGTGGATTTGATCCTGGTGTCACAAATGTCTTTTGTGCCTATGCTCAAAAGCACTACTTTGACGAAATTCACACGATCGATATTCTCGACTGCAATGCAGGTGATCACGGCTACCCCTTTGCTACCAACTTCAACCCCGAGATCAATCTGCGCGAAGTGAGTGCCAAAGGACGCTATTGGCAAAAAAATGATGCAGGAGAGGGTGAATGGATCGAAACTGAACCCATGGAGATCAAACAAGTTTGGGATTATCCAGAAATAGGACCCAAAGATAGTTACCTTCTCTACCATGAAGAGATGGAGAGTCTCGTCAAGCATATCAAAGGACTACAGCGCATTCGTTTCTTTATGACCTTTGGAGAGTCTTATCTGACTCATATGAAATGTCTCGAAAATGTCGGTATGCTAGGCATCGAAGAGGTGGAGCACAAGGGGCAGAAGATCATTCCGATGGAGTTTCTAGCTACCCTACTCCCCGATCCTGCCAGTCTAGGAGCTCGCACAAAAGGCAAAACCAATATCGGTATCTTCGCCAAAGGAATCAAAGAGGGCAAAGAGAGAACCATCTATATCTACCAAATAAGTGATCACGAAAAATGCTATGCCGAAGTCCTCTCCCAAGGTGTCAGCTACACTACCGGAGTCCCAGCGATGATCGGAGCCAAGCTGATGCTTGAAGGAAAATGGCAAAGCAAGGGTGTCTACAATATGGAAGAGTTCGATCCTGACCCATTCATGGAGGAGCTCAATAGTCAAGGATTGCCATGGAAAGTGATGGAACTAGGTGCAGACGAGAACAGAGAAGTGACTCTTTAGTGCACTCTAAGCTATTATCAGTATAGTGTCAAAAAATTAATAAGGATTGTCTAATGGATATCAATAAAATGAGAAAAGTATGTCGACCTATTAGGATCGTGGTAGGTCTCGCATTGATCGGTTATGGTTATTACTCTGGAAATGCATGGTTTTATCTTGGGGTTATGCCTCTCATCGCAGGTGTGGCAAACTTTTGTCCTGCTTGCCTTATCACCAAAAAGTGTGATACCTAAACCTACATCTTTGCCCCTTGTGGGCGACCTTTACCCTTTCTTTGTTTACGCAAGACCAAATACTACTATTTATTATTAAAAATATGATAAGATAATCAATTATTATTACTATTTTTAAATAAAGGCTACTTATGTTTCCCTCACGCAAATACTACTTGCTACTTCTCTCCGTTCTCTTTTTGATAACTTCGGCACAGGCTACCAACCACAAATGGATTGCCATCTTTGCCAAAGGCACAGGCTATACCGATCAGGCGTATGATAGTATAGGGAGCTGGCAAGAGGTAGAACGAGTCGTCAAGAAGCGCAAATCTCAGGGTTACGAAATTAGTTCTCTGGAAAATGGTGCAGGTATCTGGTTTGTTGTTTTCACCAAAGGAGTCTCGTATACGCAGAGTCATTTGTCGCGTGCCAAAAATTGGGAAGAGCTGACGACACTTTTCAAAGAAGAGCAACAGAAAGGTTACAGGATGCTTGATCTAGAGCGTGGATCAGGACGATGGGTGGCACTCTTTGCCAAAGATGATCACTATACAGATCAGACACTTTCTATGGTGAGGAGCTGGGAAGACATTGACTTCATGGTGCGTAGCAAATGGAAAGAAGGCTATGATGTGATCGAAATCGAACATGGCAGATCTACTTGGATAGC
>QMKU01000416.1 GCA_003646525.1 Campylobacterota bacterium | reverse complement strand
CACTTGAAAAAGGAGAAATTGTTAAAGAGCCTTCTCGTCTCATGAAAACAAAGAGAATAAACATAACCGTACCTCTTTATGCTTTAGAACAAATAGATAACTATGCCAAGAGTCATAATATTAATCGTAGTACTTTTTTAGTGGAGAGTGCTTTAAGGCGAGTTTAGCTCGCTCAACAACTCTGGCTGTTGAATGCCTATTGGTTTAACTGTAATAAAATAAATTCTCTTCAATTAAAAAAATATTATACTAAATAGCAGGGTGAAATATGATGCTTATTCAGTGATAGAATAGTAATTATGAATTGTATCACCAATGAAGCATCACACAGCTAGAGCTGTGTGACGAGCAAAACTGGTGGGGAGGATGCTAAAAAAGGTTAAATACTTAGGAGCAGGGACTTTAGTCCCGTTTTATGGGACTAAAGTCCCTACTCCAAGTATCTATTTTTTGGTATCATTAATACTCGTAAGAGACACCAACAGTTGTCAAGTATGCACCGCCACCACCAAAGCTGCCACCATTTGCAAGTATGGGGTTATCTGCAACTCCTTTGGTCACAGAGAATGATTCTTTTGCATCATACAGCATCGCCAAGCCCCAAGATAGATTTTCTGTTTGCTGATATCTGAAGCCCATTGAAAAGATCTTCGCATCACTATCGGGAAGTTCAAAACCTATCGTCTCCATGATCACAGGTGTTTCATCAAGTGCAAAACCCATCATCGCTGTGATCCCATTCTCCATTTTGACAGTTGCAGCAATTCTAAAGGTGTTGGTATCTTCCCAATCTTTTGGGATGGGTGCGTCAAAGACTGGTGCCAAAGGTCCGATATTGGCACCACCATACCCAAAATCAAGTGTTTCGTATGCTGACCAGAAGGTTCGCTCATAATTAAATTCTAGTGTAAACATATTGTCCCAAGTTTTACTTACCGCGACATTGAGCGCAGCAGGTAGAGGCACTGAAACATCTGCATATCCATCATAGAGTGTCATTCCTCCAGCGGAGAGTGTCGCAGTCCCCTCTTCGTCTAGGTCAACATTGGAGCGATAAGTAAGTGCTAGATTGATATCACTCGTCGGCTTATATGTCATCGCCAAATTATATCCGAACTCGATGGTATCACCTTCCATATCTCGTGCTATATTTGCTCTTGGTTCTCCTATGATAGCACTCATCTCTGCACCATCACTCTTGACAATGCCTTCACTATATATGAGCCGTAAACCACCCGCAACACTAAACTGATCGTTGACGCGATAAGAGAGTGAAGGATTTAGCTCTATGACTTTCAAAGTAAACTCTTCGGCATATGCCTTTTGTGCTGGGGTACTCCATCGCTTGGTCAAGCCACCGGGTGCTGTCATACTGACACCCCACCTATAGTCACCATACGCTTTGGATACATAGTGAAAAAATGGAATAGGCAGACTCTCTGTTTCAGATTTGCCAGAGTAAGGAGCCGACAATGAATAGACAATCTCAGGAAGATGTGCCAAAGTGATACCAGTTTCGACATACCGTTTTTCATCCTGCATAAAACTCATATTGGCAGGATTGTAGTAGTTAGTATCTGCTCCATCTGTATGCGCCACATAGCCTGCGCCCAAAGCCATTGAATTGAGTGATTGTTCTGGGATTTTGTATCCCGCTGCCATCACTAAGCTACTCACTGCAACACTCAGTGCCACTCCCCGTATAATTTTCTTCATTTGCTTACTCCTTGTTTGTATCCAAATAAGGCTACCTCAAGGGTAGTCTAACCTTGAACTTGATTTAAAATCCCTGAGATTCTGAATCAAGTTCAGCGTCACTCTATCTATTTAGGAATACCAATTTAATAATATCAAAAGATAGATACTTGGAGCAGGGACTTTAGTCCCATAAAACGGGACTGAAGTCCCTGCTCCTAAATATTTAATTTTGGTAGTTATTTTAGTTCTATTCCTTATTCACCAAAGCGTATAGCGCCTCAATCTCCTCTGCCCAAATTGTCTCATCGATCGTCTCTAATATCAATGGAATATCGTCCATACGCGGATCATTCATGATAAATCCAAATGCATCCCAGCCTATCTCACCCTGCCCAAGAGAATGATGACGATCGACATGCGATCCTAGTGGTGGCTTGGAGTCGTTGATATGCATTCCCATCAAGTACTCAAATCCCACGATCGAACCAAAGGCATCCATCGTGGCATCATAGGCTTCTCGTGTACGCAGATCATATCCTCCTGTAAAAGTATGGCAAGTATCGAGACAAACGCCTACTCTGCTTTTGTCTACAATTCTCTCGATGATCGCTGCCAAGTGCTCAAATCTATATCCCAAATTACTCCCTTGACCAGCAGTATTTTCGATGACTAGTTTGATCTGTGTCTCTCTAGTCGCTTCGATTGCCAAGTTTATTGATTCGGCGATTACCTCTAGGCAATGCCTTTCAGCTTCAATAATCTTCTCGTCATAATTTGGATCTCTCTTGGGGATTTTTACGAGATGTGAGCCTGGATGAAAGTTTAGTTTGTCCAGTCCTAACTGCTCACAGCGTCCT
>QMKU01000037.1 GCA_003646525.1 Campylobacterota bacterium | reverse complement strand
TATGGTTAAATTGCGAGAAGTCACCTCTAAAAATTCTGTATCTTTAGGCTAACCTTACTATTCAGAATTTTTAGCGATCACCTTTACAATAAGGAATCTACCAAAAACAAAACTACCCATCCCACTTCTCTTTTTGCTCCTAGTCGAGTTCATCCAGTCGTCACATAGAATTACTATGCCACTCATGAAACAATTCAACTAGAAAGAAAAATTCTGCGTCATATTGATATTTTTATTTCTGTACGCTTCCTAAATCTTTTTGTGCCTTAATAATGACAAAAAGAGTGATGAACAATTTACTTGTTCTTTTCGATAAATTTGATTGCATCGGAAACTGTTCCAATGTTTTCTGCCTGATCATCAGGAATTTCAATATCAAACTTCTCCTCAAGTGCCATAACCAACTCAACAACATCGAGGCTGTCAGCACCAAGATCTTCTACAAACTTGGACTCTTCTTTTATCTCATCGGGGCTCACATTTAACTGCTCTACCACTACCTCTTTCACATCATCAAATAATGCCATTGTATTCTCCTTAAATTAGTTAAAATTGCACTTAATTATAACAAAAAAATGATAAAAAGCACACCATAACTTGTTAAAATATTTCTACATTTATCTCTTTTGGATACTAAATTCTGGCAATTGACTTGCTTTTGCCTTCTCTTCTTCTGGTTCAACTTCACAACAATTGAGTAGAGATTTTTCTGGATGAAGGATAAAATCAGACCCTCGGTATACTGTATAGAATCCATAGAAGATAACAACAATAGCAGCTAAACTCATCATAGTCTTGCGCATAGAGCTTTTTGTAAAAATACCTGCAAACATCCCTAGAGAGAAGAGTGCAGGTACTGTGCTCAGACCAAAAATCATCATCACAAAAGCACCCCAGAAAGGACTTCCTGTACTTGCAGCAGTCACCGCAAAGAAGTAGACGAGCCCACAGGGGAGCAAACCGTTGAGAAGTCCTAAAATATAAAAACTGTAGAGTGACTTTGAACGCAATACTTGACGAAAAATCTCTTGATACCAACGGCTTCCTGAAAAAGAGTGCTCCAAATGAGTCAAAAAGGATAGTTTGCCTACAAGTGAAAGACCAGCGAGAATCATAAATACCCCAGCAACAATCGTCAAAGTACCATTGGCTATATTGTTGAAAGCTACTACACCGCCAATGGCTCCAAAGATGGTACCCAAGAGCATATAAGTTGTAATTCTTCCCATAGAATAGATCAGATGTGCTATCGACTGTGTATATTTAGACCATCTCCCGTCGATCTTGGTGCTACTATAAGCGACGATTATCCCACCGCACATTCCTATGCAGTGCCCAACAGAACCCAAAAATGCAACCGTGACAATCGAAAGAATATCAATCGTATTCATTTAAATTCCCAGAAGCTTTTTTCGGATTTTTGGATCAGTTAAGTTCTCTCCACGAAGCATCCTCAGGCGCATCTCCTCATAGTCGATTGTATTGTTGAAATCACGCCCTCTTGCCCCAAAACCATATCCCATCTCTGAGCGATCTGTAATGCCAAAGCGTGCCTTTCTAGCATCGATCCACTGCTCTGTATCGATCGTATGCACCCAGAGTTTTGCCTCTTTGCGAAAAGTTTTGCTCTCAATCCATAGCACCATACAGCCCGGATCATCAAAAAACCATGTTCTCCCATCAGGTGCAGCAAGTTGCGCTGTGTTATGATCTGTCTTGATTAGCATCGCACACTGTGTATCGTTGGTATGATTGAGTTTGATAGGCAGAGCCTTCATCTCCATATTTCCCTTGACGATCGTTATGGGCTGATCCTCTTTTGCCATCGAAATAAAAATAATAGTGATGATGGCAAGCATCAGCACTATGACAATGATTGGTAATAACTTTTTCATATTTAACTCCAAAATTTTATAGAAAGACACCATTACGAAGATAATAGATCGCAACGAATCCTGTACATAGTAACACAAAAATACTGAGCAGTGCCAATGCAACCATTCGTTCTCTATTTCGCTCTACTTTGAGCCCTATCTCCATCACGGAAGAGATAAGCCCCAAATAAGTCCCGACAAAGAGTGCCCCCCATACCAAATAGCCTACATAGTAGTACTCTTTTTGTAGCATGCAGAAGGGACAGTTGTGAGTAGGTAACTCGTAAATATAGGTACCAAAAAAATAGACCACACTATAGTATGCGATAAAGACAAAGAGGAGTAGTGCCACCATAAAAGAGACTCTTTGGCTTGAGAGTGCCGAAGCCATTACAGCCACATAGAGCAGATAGAAGAGAATCAGCAGTATCATTGTATTGAGTCCAAAAGGTAGTGGATTAGCACCCTCCAGCTGTCCATAGAGTGTTGAGCAACAATTGACAGGCTCCAGGGTATCAATGTGACCAAAGTAGGCGAAATCAACGCCAGTCTCGATTGCAATCACGAGAAAAATGCTAACAAACAACCATGATTTAATACGAAAAAGTGGGTAGTTTTTTGCTTGTAAATCATAACGGTTGATTGCCATCCAGAGTAGCAGAAAGAAAAGGATCAACAATTTAAGAAGAAGCAGGAGCATTCCATAGTCATTGGCAGAGATAACTCCAGCTGCACACATAGCACCAGGCACCAACAGCGACAAGCTATCTATCGCAAAAACAAAATAGATCAAAAGCAAAAATTTGACTACAAAAACAAAGAGCAAAATCGTCATGACAAGATACGCGCGTCGCTCAAGACGAAACTGTTGCTCTGAGTAGCTACCAAAATCCCATTTGATCAAAATTTCTAGCGTAATTATAAAGGCAATGAGCAGTAATCCAAAAAGAATCGATTCGCTTAGAAGATACACAATAACTTGATTGCTTAATAGTATTTCGCTCACTGCAACCCTTTGGAGATACTACCTACTAGTGAACCATCCTCCATGGGGACTACCCTGTTAGCAAATGATAAAGTATCAAATAGAGGATCATGTGTTGCCACGACGATGGTTTTTCCCATTTCGTGGAGTTGACCGAGTATTTCGATAAACTTTAGTGAGTTGTCACGATCTAGATTTGCTGTTGGTTCATCACAGAGGATAATGGCTGGATCAGAGACAAGTGCACGGGCGATTGCAACACGCTGCTTCTCGCCTCCAGAAAGTCGCCCTGCTGTGCTTTCGGCTTTGTGAGAGATATTGGCAAGTTTCAGGCTTGAGTGGACTTTTTGATCGACTTCATCCATACTTAGCCTAGCAGGAATCAGAGGAATCATCACATTTTCTGTAGCAGTCAAGTGATCAAAGAGATTGAAATGCTGAAAAATCATTCCTATCTTTTGGGCTCTAAAGTGTGAAATATGGAGATCAGGCAACTTGCTGATTGACTCACCCTCCACTAACACTTTTCCACTACTAGGTCGATCCAACCCTCCCATAATCGAAAGCAGTGTCGTCTTGCCACTACCGCTCACCCCCTTGAGAACGATACACTCTCCTCTCTCGATCTCAAGATTGATATCTTTGAGTACTTTTGAGAGGAGATCGCCACTCTTGAAGTGCTTGTTTAGGTTTTCAATAGTAATAATTGCATTCTCGGTCATAGCATCGCCTCTTTGGGGTCTGTGACGGCGATTTTCCAAACAGGAATTAGCACGGCTGAAACAAAAGGAACAGCATAGATCAAGAAAATAGAGCTAAGTATTCCAAAATTTAATACAGGAACCAGTGTTATGACATTGTGTAGATTGGCACCACCCAAAAATATCTCCCTAAGCAGGGGTGCACCCAACACAAAAACATAGAGGTAAGCCAATCCAACACCCAGTATATAGGCTACGATTACTACCATCATCGTCTCAAAAAACTTTAGTTTCAATACATCATTGATGCTCCAGCCCAAAGCTCTCAGCAAACCTATATGTCGTCGTTCACTTGAGTAAACCATAGAGTAGCGTTGATAAAGAATAAGCACAAAGGTAACTATCGTGATCAAAAAGAGAATCAGAAAGATACCTCCTTTGTAGTTATAGAGATTTTCGTATGCTTTTTTGATATCATTTTTAGTAATAACGCGCAGATCATAATGGAAGGAACTGATTTTGTCCTCTACATTCGCCCACTCATCATCATTGGGTACATTGAAGGTGATATCGCTCACCTCCTCCTCATTCATCCCAAAAATTTCTTGTGCTAATTCGATAGGAACTATTATCATATCGTTGGCTATTAGATTGCTCTCTCTTGGAAGCACTTTAAAAAGATGCACCTTTTTAAAAGCACCTTTAGGAGTCAAAAAAGTGTAACCCTTGGGGTAAAAATGTGACTTGAGATAGTGGGAGACTCCTCCACCTACAAGCATATTATCTCCCTTCAGAAACTCTCTCAGGTCAACCTCGTCCATAATTGTTCGTAGTGCTTTGTGGCTCTGTTCATCCATGAAGTCAACCCCCACTATCAGAAAAGATTTCTCCTTGGACTTAAAAAAGTAACGACCATAAACACGCGCTGTGACAGAACTGATACCGTGAATCTCCAATAGTCTGTCCATCCATTCAGTCGGTACGCTGACTCTCTCACCACCCTGAATGCGCTGCACTACAAAATCTGGCTCCTGATCTAGTGTCTGCTCTAAAGAGTAGCGAATAGATGAAGAGATGAAGAGTACGCTGCTGAGCAAAAAGAGAATTACCAATGAGATAGCGATAACACCCATATGTTTTTTGCGTTCTTTGAAAAATTCTAGTGTCAAAAAGTGAAAAAAAGGACTATTTCTCATAGACAAAATCCATTCGGTCAAGGGGCATCATCTCAGGATAGGCAATATTGACTGCCTTTTCAACCCCACCAATTTTAGTCCCTCCAACTCTAGGCTCATAATAGGCAACACTGAATGAAGGTGAACTCATCCTAGTCATACTCGCAACAGCATTGACTCTGTCAGTTATACCCATTCTGTCCCCTGAGATATAATGTACACCTATGCTAAAGATTATCAATAGTAGCAGACTGCCTGCCACATAAAAAGGTTTTATCATTCTTTGTATTCAACTCCATCTAGTGCCATCACCATTTTGGGTGTGATCTTGTCAAAACGCACAATTTCACTTCCGCCATGGTCACTCAGAAAATTTTCAGCTGCCTTACGCGTCTTGAAAGGGATCAACTCATTTCCCATAGGTCCGTATACATCTGATCCGATCACATAAAAGGCTTCTTTTGCAGGAGTACCTTCAAGTGTATAAAAATCCGTTACTTTTATAAGATCAATCTTGCTTCGATCATAAGGGAAATCACCATCAAAAATATAGAATTTCATCATATCTTTAGCACCATCAAAATAGTACTTTTTGTCAGCAACAACGATAACTCCTACCCACTTGGGATATTTAGCAATAAACATACCGCATACTGGACATTTTGCTTTTGCTGGTACTACGATATGCTTGCCAGTAAACTTCATACTACCGTTACTGACATAGTAAGCAACCGCTTCCATCTTAGATCTTGATAGAGAGGGGCAGGCTTGAGAATTTTTAACTTTTTTCATCAACTGCTCGATTGAGCCTGTAGCATTTGGAAGTTTTTTATTCTCGCAGAGTGTGTTGACGATCTTTTCACCCTTGTTTGAAAGCTTGACAATTTTTGCCAAACTTATATCTTGGGCAAATAATAATGATATGAAGAGAGTTGTAAAAAGAAGTGTGGTTTTCATCTATATAGTCCTTGTTGAGAGGTGTATTTTCTGGATGAGATAAATAATTATGCTTAATTTTGTGTCGGGGCGAGAGCACCCCGACCTGCTATCTATTTTTCAGATAAAGTCCTACAGCTTGTGCTTGCTTTGGATTTAACCCTTTGCAGAGTTTACTCTCTATCATAAAGGCTTTCGCTTCTGCTGTCGTAGCAAATTTCTTATCTGTTGCTTGACACATTTTGCCATACATCATTTCACCTTTTTTTGCCATCATTCCCTGCTTTTTTGTAATCATTGCAGTATCTTTATCAAAATCAGTTTGTGCTAACTTGTAAGCTCCTGCATAATCCGTCACTTCTCCGCCATTCTTTTTCGCAAAGGCTTCGGCATTCACTCTATTGGCAAAGGCATATTTGCTTACCATAGTCATCGTTCCTTTTTTGCCACTGCCGACAACATAAGAAGCTTTACTTGCATCAATAAATTTAAGACTCTCTACATCTACAACCTTGATATCTGTAAGTTTGGAACCCTTCTTTGCATCTTCGACAACACAATACATGGAGCAATACTGCTTCACTTTTCCATCTACTGTTGCTGCGTGATTTGTTTTATAAAACATTGGTAGCGTCATACCACACTCAGGACAAAACATTTTAGCATCACCCTTCTGAAGAATTGTTGCCTTATCTGCTGGTACTGTTTGGAACATTTTAGTCATCTTTTTCGGCTTTTCTGCTACTGCCTTGACCTCTTCGGCATTTGCAAAAGTAAACATTGTACTTATAGCCAATAGCACTAATAGAACTTTTCTCATTCATACATCCTTATGTTTTTGATAACTAATAATAATATACTTGTGTTAAGTTTATGTTAAATCCCTCAAAAAATTACAAATTTAGTAGATCAAAAAGGTTGAGCTTGAAATCTTTCCAAGTCAAAATTTTGCGTCCACCATTCTCCTTCATAAAGTTTTCGGCATCCTTCTCATACTCAAAAGGAACCAGGTCGTCCCCTTTGGAGCTCATGATATGACTCCCAAAAACATAATAAGCTTTCTTGGCATCAATAACTCTCAAAGACTTAAAGTCTTGAATTTTCAGTGCGACAATAGGATCTTTGGTTCCCAGTAGACCCAAATCATCCCATTGATCGTTTTTATAATAAAATAGCATCATACACTTCACCGATATAAAATGGAGTTTTTTTCCATTTCTCAGTTCTATTTCAGTGACCCATTGTGGGTTTTTATAGGGTTGCATTCCACATATCAAGTCTCTCTCGCTTTTATCAGCGACAATACCTTCGGCATTTAATATTCCCATCAAAGCAACTAGCACCAAACTCATCCAAACCATTTTCATTGTTGTCCTTTATAGTAGATCTCGTTTTCGGAAAAGATTATACCCTAAAAAAGAGAAAATAAATCCCAACAATAACGGATAGACTATTGAGAACACCATAAACATATTTTTGCCAAAAGCATCAAGAATATAGTATGCTGTCGGACCGATCACTGTCAGCTCAGGATCAAACAGTGATATGGCACCTATCCTGAAAGTCTCTAGCGGATTTGCTAATGCACTAAAGATAATAACTGTCTCATCCACATTGCTCTGCATCATAATACCAATCAAAATGATATCGATAAATGCCAGCATAATGATCCAAACAAAAAATGCCGTTCCTAGTGCAATATCCTGAGACTTAACAAGAGTTGAGATAAAAAAAGCAATTCCCAGAAAAACCCCTGTCAAGGCAAAAAGCATAGCAGAGTAGAGGAGTAGCATCTCCCATGGGACTGTTGCTCCCTTGACTACTCCCCAGATCACACCTATGACCATTGCTACGAAAACAGGGAAAAAGACTGTCACGAAACGCCCCAAAAGTTTGCCCCAATAATAACTTCTGAGGGATACAGGAAACGAGAGCATATATTCTAGGATATGACTCTCTCGATCTCCAGAGATAGACCTCACCGTCGTAATCAAAATAAAAATAGGCAGGATTACAATTGTCACTTGAATATAAACCAGCAACAGGCGACTCAATCCACTAAATCCCATCACGACAGATTGTGTCACCCCTGTAAGGAAAAAGAGTGCAATAAGTCCCCCAAATACAAAGCTATAAACATAAAACCACTTTGCCCTGATCGACTCCATGATATCCAGACGAGCGACTAACCATAATGTATTCATTGTGTATCCCCATAATGCTTTTTTCTTGCTTCTAAAATAATGGCTCTTTTTGCCATTTCATCATAAGCTATAATTTCCTCATCCTTAGGCTCTGTTCCAGGCTTGTATGCCCCAAAGCCAAATGCCATTGGAGTGATACTCATCGTGCCCCACTTGGCTACTTTTGCATCGATCCACTCTCCAGTTTTAATATCAGTTACCCATATCTTTGCCTTGTTGGCCCACTCGATTTCGTCTTCTACAAACCAGAGCACGGTACAGCCAATATCATCAAAAAAATAGGTTTTGCCCGTATTCGGATCAGTTGTTTGCGCGGCATACATGCGTTCGCTCACCACCATTTTGCAACGAATACACATATCCCTGTCCCAGTGTACCTCATGGGGATTGAGATCAATCTTTCGTTCACATCCCCAAAAAGCAAGCAGTACGGTCAGAACAAGCCAAGCCTTAGAGCTTCTCATCACTAACTACTTTGCCGAGATCCATATAGACGACTCGATTTACCAAGTGCTCAATTTCATCAAGGCGATGGGTAATAAAAAGTAAGATTTTATCTTCTTTGACATGTTCGAGTAGTTGATAAAAGCTTTCTCTCCCCTTGGGGTCGAGATTTGCCGTCGGCTCATCAAAAATCAAAATATCACTCTTTTTTGAAACTGCGATGGCAATGAGTAGTTTTTGCTTCATACCTCCAGAGAGTTTAAAAAAAGATTTATGCATTTGATTTTCGATATCCAATCCCATCTTGTGTGCATTATCCACGACGGAGACGACGCTACATCCACTGCTTTTTGAAACATAATCGATTAACTCTTTGCAACTTAGCCTAATAGGAGGAGGAAGCTGAGGAATAAAGCCTATATTTTGCACCACTTCAACTCTCTGTTTGATCGGATCAAATCCATTGACCCTAATCTCTCCACTATTCGTATGATAAAAACCCAGAATTGCGCGTATTAGTGTTGTCTTGCCTGCACCATTTGGACCCATGATTGCCACCCTGTCTCCTGCCTCAAAAGAGACAGTCACATCATCTAGTGACTTATCTTTGAAGAACTTTTT
>QMKU01000415.1 GCA_003646525.1 Campylobacterota bacterium | reverse complement strand
GAGATCTTTCTATTCGGCTAATCTGTACGATATCGGTTCCTATTTTCATAAATACTCCAAATGTTTAGGCTACCCCAAGGATACCAGAGAGTCTCTTTACATCCACTCCATAACCTTTGAAACTTCATCAGCAATAAAACATTTGATCTTAGTTGTTTCAATTGGCTTGTTGGGAATGACAGCCTTTGTGAAACCTTGG
Organism: Campylobacterota bacterium; assembly: GCA_003646525.1. Classification (GTDB taxonomy): domain Bacteria; phylum Campylobacterota; class Campylobacteria; order Campylobacterales; family Sulfurovaceae; genus SZUA-451. Next base: position 2,373 of record QMKU01000415.1, on the reverse strand, counting down.
GTCTGGATCTCTTTGAGTCGCTGAGTGAGACCACTGACTTCTCGGATCTCTCCAGTGAGGCTGACTTCACCTATGAATAGTGTTTCGGTACTGAGTTCTCGGTCACGATAGCTACTGAGTATTGCAGCGATGATAGCGAGGTCAGCAGAGGGCTCGTTGACCTTAATGCCACCTGAGATATTGATAAAGACATCATAAGTACCCAAGGGGAGATCTAGTTTTTTCTCCAAAAGTGCCAAAAGCATAGTGAGACGGTTGTTATCAAAACCAGTGGAGCTTCGTTTTGGATGCCCGTATGATTCGCTTACGAGTGCCTGTACTTCGACAATGATAGGTCTACTTCCCTCCATGATGACGGTGAGGGCAGATCCTGATTGAAGTTTCTCTTTATCGAAGAACTTACCAGCCATACTCTTGGCATCATTGAGCCCCTCTTTGTTCATCTCAAAAATACCAACCTCATTCGTGGAACCAAAACGGTTTTTGAACCCTCTAAGCAGTCTCAGTTCTGAGTTTGTATCTCCTTCAAAATAGAGAACAGTATCGACCATATGTTCGAGAACGCGAGGTCCGGCAATAGAGCCATCTTTGGTAATATGCCCGATGATAAAGATAGGAATATGTAGTGACTTGGCAATTCGCATTAGCTCAAAGGTAATTGTACGGACTTGTGTGACAGATCCTGGAGCAGAAGGTGTTGTATCAGAATAGAGTGTCTGAATAGAGTCAATGACAATAAATTTATAGGATTCATTGATTATCTCTGTGAGGACAGATTGGAGATTGATTTCTGGGAGGAGATAGAGTTGATCATGGTTGGCATTGAGACGATTGGCACGCATCTTGATCTGACCAGCAGACTCTTCTCCTGATACATAGAGAACTTTTTGAGATCTCTGTGCTAGATTGCCTGCGATTTTGAGCAAGAGAGTGGATTTTCCGATACCTGGACTCCCACCGATCAGCGTCAATGAGCCAGGCACAATACCACCTCCAAGAACAAGATCTAGCTCCCTGCTACCTGAGCTGAACCGAATGATATTATCTTCACCAATTTGGGTAATCGGTTTGGCTTTGCTTGCTGGTCTGGCAGAGGATGCAGTGGCAGTCTCTTTGAGAAATTTGATCTGCTCTGTCGAAAGCTCCACCATGGTTTCCCACTCTCCACACCCCGTACATTTTCCCATCCATCGTGGAGACTGGAAGCCACAGGCTTGACATTCAAAAAGTGTCCTCTTTTTTGCCATGATCTTCTCCTCTTTTTTGTCACATGGTAGTCTATGGAGCTGAAAGATCTTCAAATAAGTTACAAATTGAAATACTTTTACTCAAACCTCACAAAAACAGGATGAGACTTTTTGGGTATAAGATGATACAATAGGTTTAGATTTATTTTAAAATGAAAGGAAGTTGATGATGCACAAGATAGTCATAACTATAATAGCAGGATTGAGTGTTTTGCTTTATGGAGCTGAGAGCGGAGAACAAGTTTTTACTGAAAATCAGATAATATGGATTGCTTTGTTTCTTTTAGGGGTTGTTAGTGTCATCATTTTACTTGTCTCTTCACGACAGTTAGTCGATACCAAAGTATTGCATTCAGATATGGTGAAGAGCCAACATGAGATAGTCAAAGGTCAGGAAGAGATGGTAAAAAGTCAGCATGATATAGAGGAAGGTCAAGTGACTCTTCTCACTAACATGAGTGAAAATATATTTAAAATTACCAAAGAAGCCATTGAGAACCGTGATGCTATTCTAAAAAACTCAAATGATCGCCCTATGGAGAAAGTGTTGGAGCAGGTTACTCAGGAAGAGAATGCACTACTCGGACGCACACATGATTTGATAGACTTTCTAAGATTAAAGTCTAAAAAAGTTGAAATTAATAATGAGCTTTTTAACCTCAACAATGTACTAAATGAACTTGCTGGTTCAGTCTGTGCAAATCATCAAGGGAGTCCTATAGAGTTGATCTTTGAAGTGGACAACAGTATTCCAAAGACTTTTATTGGGGACTCTCTGAACCTTGGGCAAATTTTCAATAATATACTTGACTACTCATTCTCGCAAACGATCAAGGGTGAAATCAAACTTGATATTTCCATCTTTCAAACCTTTGAGGATAAAACACAATTACAATTTCAAATTCAAGATACGAGCGAAGGAATGGATGCTCAAGCTCTGGATAAACTTTTTATACCTACTTATAATGAAGAGACGAAAGAGTATGCAGGACTTGGACTCTTTGTTGCACAACAATTGATAGAGCTGATGGGTGGGGAGATAACAGTGCAAAGCTTTTTAAACAAAGGAACGCATTTCACTTTTGTTTTACCACTTAAAATCGCAGATGTAAATAACCGTAGAAAT
>QMKU01000414.1 GCA_003646525.1 Campylobacterota bacterium | reverse complement strand
CCATTGGCTCTCGCTTCATAGCTCAGGACTATACGGTGTCTGAGCACATCATGGACGACGAAACCGATATCGGCAGGTGTGACAAAATTATTACCACGCATCAAGGCTTTGGCTTTGGCTGCTTTGTAGAGATCGATCGAGGCACGGGGTGAAGCTCCATACATGATAGAGGCTTCGAGTGCTGCCATATTGAATTGTGCAGGATTTCTACTAGAGGCAACAAGCCGTACGATGTAGCGTTCTAGCTCAGTATCGATATGGATTTCTTGCAGGGCTCTCTTGATCTCATTGAGATCTTCAATAGAGAAGATCGCAGAAACTTCTTCAAAACTTTTGCTTGCTGCTTTGCGCATGATCTCTAGCTCTTCTGTTTCGCTGTTGTGCGTGACGACCAACTTCATCATAAATCTATCTAGTTGCGCTTCGGGCAAGGCATAGACACCCTCTTGCTCGATAGGATTTTGCGTTGCCATTACTAGAAAAGGCTCATCGATTTTGAAACTCTCATCGCCGATTGTTACTTGATGCTCTTGCATGACTTCAAGTAGAGCGGACTGGACTTTGGAGGGGGCGCGGTTGATCTCGTCTGCGAGGAGGAGATTGGTAAAGAGTGGTCCTTTTTTGATCTTGAAGTTGTGCTCTTTTGGGTCATAGATCTGTGCCCCGATGATATCACTTGGTAGTAGATCAGGCGTAAACTGTATCCGTTTGAAGTCCAGACCTAGTGCCCGAGAAAGTGCATTGACTGTCGTAGTCTTAGCCAATCCCGGTACGCCCTCTATCAGAATATGCCCTTCACTGAGCAGTCCGATCAGCAATCCTTCGATCATCTGTTCTTGACCGATGACGGCTTTGGCGAGTTCTTTTTTGAGTTGTGAAATTTTTTTATTCATTCGTGCTCTCCTGTCGGTAAGGAACTACAGTTTAATAATACCAAATAACAGATACTTGGAGTAGGGACGTCAGTCCCGTCTGGTGGGACTGAAGTCCCTGCTCCAAAACGCTTATCGTTTGGTAGTTATTTCTGTTCTATTCCTAAGATGTATTGATGTTCTCATGCAATAAGGCTATATCGTCACCCACCCTGCAATCAAAAATGCCACAGCTGCCAATAATCCGCCGATCAATGCATACGGTATCTGTGTTCTGACATGCTCTATATGGTCACAATCGGCTGCCATCGATGATATGACCGTCGTGTCTGAGATGGGAGAAGCGTGGTCTCCGAAGATACCACCTGAGATGACTGCGGCGATAACCAATGGTATATTAAGATGCATAAGCGCACCCAAGGCGAGGGCAATAGGCATCATAATGGAAAAAGTACCCCAACTAGTTCCTGTCGAAAAGGCGGTGATAGCGGAGATGAGAAAGATAAGTAGCGGTAGGAGTATGATGGGGAAGTTACCCTCCAGAATATTAGCCAAGTAGGCAGCCGTTCCCAAATCGTCTATCACTTTTCCGATGAGAAGCGCCAAGATCATGATAATCACGATGGGGATCATCTCTCCCATCCCTCTGTAGAGTGAGTTGAAATAGGCTTTGTGTTTCATGATCTTCGTCGGGATATAGTAGAGATAGAGAGAGAAGAGTGTGATAATCACCGCATAATAGACAGAGGTAGACCCACTTCCTTTCAAGATATCACCCTTGCCAGTGATATAGAGTATGAGCGGTACAGATAACACCATGATGATGATGGGTAGTAACATTTGCCAAAGTGAAGAGTGACCCTGATGCCTTTGGGCTTCTTTGGAATATTCGACTGCTTTGGTCAAACGCATCGGACCGATATCCCAGTCGAAAAAGATCACCAACAGGACTATGATCAAAGTAAAAATAGCATAGAAGTTGAAAGGGATAGAGGCGAGCAACAAAGAGAGTGCATCTCCCTCTATGACATTACTCTCAATCGCCGTAAGGATCAATCCTAGCAGAAGTGCGCCCCAGCCATTGAGTGGGATAAGGGAGCAGATCGGTGCAGAAGTAGAGTCGCAAATATAAGCGAGTTTTTCCCTAGAAACACCATTTTTGTCACAGAGTGGCTTGGCAACTGTACCTGCAACCAATGAAGTGATCGATGATTCGATGAAGATCACAACACCGATGAAGTATGCCAGTAGCATCGCACCACGAGGTGAATCGATATGTGTTGATTTGGCACTGAGGTAAGTCACAAATCGTCCTATCGCACCGCTATCTTCTAATATACGAATGATAGATCCGACAAGTAGAATAAAAATCAATGTCTTAGTGATCCATCCTTCAGAAAAAAGTGCGATGATACCATCAAAAGTTGCAAAAAATGCACTACCAGGATGATATCCGTTGAGTACGAGTTGTCCGACAAATACCCCTCCAAATAGAGAGATAACCACATCTTTTGTTATAATAGCCAAAATAATTGTTAGCAGAGGGATTGCTAATGATAAGATTCCATATTCCATAAAAAGGATTATACCATGAAAATAGTTGCTATTGTGGTAGGAAGTTTTTTGACTTGTGAAAAATCATTTCATCCATCTTTCTCTCTTGTCGTCATCTCTATAATCTCCCTCTTTACAAAAACCAAATT
>QMKU01000413.1 GCA_003646525.1 Campylobacterota bacterium | reverse complement strand
CTTTAAAATATACTTCATCAAGAGTAGCATAATCTAAAGATTAATACAGTCTCTCTTTGTTGTATATGTTGATATATTTACTCTAGCTTCTTTGATAGTAGAATAACTGCCAGAACAGAAAAAAGATAAGAAAATATCATGAAGTCTACAAGATATTAGAATATTCCAAAATAATAGTATTTTTAGCTAAAAGTCGGCGATTTAATCTATTGTTTGATACAATAGTTTAAATATATCTCAAGGATAGAAAGGTTAGAGGATGAAAATATTTAGAGTGGTTGTTTTGTCTATGATTTTATCTGGTGCATTGGTCTATGCAGAAAATAATGATACATCTGTCAATGCAAAAAGTGATTATGAGCAGAAAGCTAGGGATGTATTGGCAAAGATAGTGATCGAGCAGATCGAACAGATCAAAGAGACGGCAAACAGTACAGGTTCTAAAAATGAAAAAAATCTTAAAGGTTATGTTTTAAGTTCTCAAATTAGAACTTTTTCCGACATTCCCAAAAATATAGACAGTGAGATAAATATCATAAAAGAACAGACTCGCTTACTCATCAAAAAAATTGCACTTGATATAGAGATAAATAGAGAAGGAACTAGTGGTGTATTGAGCTTGGACGGAAATGGTCATATTTTATATAAACCAAATCCAAATCTGCCGGAGGAGCTAAACAGAAAACGAAAAGAGTTGCTCGAATCAGGTTTGAAAAACAATGTGTCCATAAGAAGTGCTTCTTTGGCCTTGAGACTTTTGGTTGGTATCAATGGGCAATTGGTGGAGCAGGCACTAGTAGCGAAAGATAGAAAGCTAAAAGAAAGACTCTATATGACACAAGCCATATATGTTTATGAGATATCAGACATTGTTTTGTCTCTCTTGGACTCTTTGAGCCTTGATGGTGTTGGCATCATAAACAAATTACATGCAGATGCAAAATCAAGAGTTTCAACCAATATCGGCAATATCAGCAAACAAAAAGAGATGGCCAAAAAGCTAAAAGTGGACGGACTGCTATCACAGGAAAATCTTGACAAAGAACTCTCAAGTCTGGATTTAATTGAAAAAGCTAACACAAAAAGTTTAAATGTTTGGAAAAATATGCTTGGAAAAGTAGGCAATCAGCAAACATATCTGAACGGTTTAAAGAAAAAAAGGGAGATCATAGCATACAAACAATCCAAAGCTAAAATTCAGATTGAAACACTGAGGGATTTAAGGGGAGCGGCTTCCCTGAGAGATTCTATCGGCTCAATAGATGATATTATTGATGCTGTGGATCAGCTAGATTTACTAGTTTTGGACGAGAAGGCAGTTACTGATCTGCTAGGAGGATATGAAGGTGATCAATAGAGTTCTCCATTTCACAACACTTCTCCTTTTTGTTTGCTCTTTTGCATATGGTGAAAACCTAGAGGATAGATATAGAAAGATGTTGCAAGAAACACCGGCACATCTACCGGTCACATCTACCAAGAAAGTAGATAGTAGCACAATAGCATCAAACCCTCTTGAATCTCCAAGCCAATCCACTCAAGGACGCAATAAGACAATATCGGAGTCAAGCAACAGTATATCAAGATCAGCAAAGTCTATTGTTGAAAATATCAAAGATATACAAAGTCTCAAGAAAACTACTTTTGAATCTACAAGTCAGTTCACACAAAGACGAAATAAGAAAATATCAGAACTAAACAACAGAGTGACGACCTCTGCCAAAAAAGATTTGAGAGACTATAGCGCAGGCACAGTAGCAATGAAAAGCTACGATGCTGACAAAGAACAGATCGCACTGACTCTTATCTGGGATAAAGATCTTGTACAATTACTGACTAGAATAACAAAGCCAAAGGCAGCATCGATAAAAATATCAAGGAATGAAGCAAAAAAGTTATTTTCTCAAAAAAATACCCACCACTTTTATATAAAAATTTCTTATCTGGGTGAAAAGCTTCTTTTGTCAGAGATTACACTGTTTAATAAGTATCAGCTCTACAGCAACCCAATAACTAAAAATAAAGTACAGTCACATCCTAAGAAAGTGCAATCGCCTCCGAAGAAAGTAGTTCAGGCAGAAGTAGATGATTCTTGGTCTATTTGGAATTGGCTTGCCATGCTTGCTTGGCTTGTTTTAATAGCAGCATTTGTTCTTATATTTGTATTTGCAAGTGATCCTAGCGATGGCATAGGAATATCATTTATTGGCATTGTTGTCTTGCTCATTGCAGAATATTTAATCGGATTCAATTGGTATATAATATTTATATTGCTTTCTATAATATGGATAGTCGCTGGTCTTGTCCAGCTTGACGATTCTGAACCCAAGAAATCAAGAAAGAAAAAAAAGAAAAGGTGAGTACGATCATACATGGATCTACTAGTGCGGCAGAAATAGCATAAAAGACTTTGGGCTAGAAAGAGATGAGAGAAGAGATCGTATTACTATTAATTTAGTAGAGGAGGATGCTAAAAAATCAATTGCAACAAGAAATAAAAGACTAGTCGATCTGATTCGGATAAGCCGACAGTGGTACAAAAATAACAATTCGTGTCATCCACAAAGCCATAAGAT
>QMKU01000412.1 GCA_003646525.1 Campylobacterota bacterium | reverse complement strand
TGGGGTTTCACCCAGGTGTAATCAACCTGGGTGCGGGCGAGAAAGTAGAATGCCCGGGGTCGCTGGACAGATCCTGGGATCACCCAGAGAGTGCTCCGTCTCTCTTGTGGCGACAGCGTCTGACTACAGGTTGTGGCAGGACAGGCAGAGCCTGCTCTTCAGATTCGACATCACGAGCGCCTTCTTCTCTGTCGAGCCGAGGTTGTGACAGGTTGTGCAGGTGATCTTGCCCTTGGCGAGCTTGATCCGCGAATCGAGGCTGGCCGGGGAGTGAAAGCGGCTTGATTTGTGTACGAAGACCAAGGCGTAATCGACGTTGATGGGATGGGCGCCATGGCCGCGATAGCTCGTGACGCGCGCTCCGCGAAACGATGTGTGGGGGACGTTTCGGGCGAGCACGCCGTCATGACAGCTCAGACAAACCTTCGAATTCGTTGCGGTGGCGTCGGGGGTTCCTCTCGCAGCGCATGGGGCGGCGGCTGCGGACGTGGCGGTGAGAACCATCGTGGAAAGGATGCACAGCGCGTGTGCGATTCGATGCGACATTTCGGACCTCCCAGCAGAGAGGTCCAGGCGGGACAAGGTAACGTGGTCTCTTCGGTAACCCTCCAAACCCTAGGCTTGAGCCCGTAGGTCGATGGCTTTGCGTCAACGCCTTTCGGTCGTCGTTGCTATTATCGGTGACCCGCTGCCTCTCTAACACCTCACTCATCGACACCGTGTGGTCGAGGTGAAGGGCAAAAAACCTAACATTCTAAGAAAGTGCTCGATCCGCAGATCTCCCCAGGGACACGCTCTTCGGTTCTCTAGTGCTGCCTAATAGGGTTCCTTCGACGTCTTTTACGGCAACCCGGGAGCGTCTTACCCCAGGAGCGTCTTACCCGGCAACCGGAGCGTCTTGCCAGGAGAGTTTGGGCAGGAGATCTATCGAGATCGAATCGCCCCTGGTTTCTCTTGTCTCGGGAGGGTTTGGTTGATGTTACTTGCGCCTTCTCGCAAGTTGGCGTCACTTGCAATTAGAAGTGGTTTTGTGGGTGTCTAGACACATCACCATTATCGTCTGGTGATACAATAGATGCATAGCAGCGCAAGTATGGCGTTGATTGTTTGGATAAGTGCACATAAGGCGAATGATTACTCTGGATGTATCAGACGGTGAACGGTAGGATCTATATAGAAAAGGAGAGCTTTTCAAGATGAACGCATTCAGATCGCTATTGCTCATCGCCGTGCTCGCGCTTGTTCATCCTCCAAATTCCGTTTCTATTGCAGCACCGAAGACGCGAGATTACAAACACGGAACCGCTCGCCCTGTTCCATCAAAAAGAGCAAAATCTTCTCATGCACCTTATGAATCAAAGGCGTGCATGGTATGTCATAACAAGAAGAAGCGAGGACGAGGTGTTGGTCGTCCCAAGAAGAATATGACTAAGATCTGCTTCACGTGTCATTCTGAGTTGAAGCGTGTCTTGGGCAAGTATAAGCATATGCACAAGCCTGTTAAGGCTGGTTGTATCTCGTGTCACAATCCGCACAATTCTGCGTATAAGATGCTGCTTATGGCACCAAAACCGCGTCTTTGCACGAATTGCCATGTGTCTATCAAGACAAGTATTAATCTAAAAGTGAAGCATGACGCTGTGACGCATGGTGCATCGTGCTCAAACTGTCATGATCCACATGGCAGTAACATAGAAAAGCTCCTTCTTGCGCTTCCTTATGACCAATGTATTGGTTGCCACAACACAAACAACCTCAAGGATGAAAAAGGCCGTCTTCTGATGAATTACAAGACATTGCTTGGCAAGTCGAAAGTCAAGCACTCGCCCGTTGAGGGAAAGGACTGTAGTTCTTGTCACGAAGTACACGGCTCAAAGCATTTTCGATTGCTTACCGAACCATATCCCGAACGCTTCTATGCAAAATACTCAAAAGAAGAGTATGCACTTTGTTTTAAGTGCCACGACGAAGACTTGGTCAAGATCAAGACGAGCCGTACAGCCACGAAGTTCCGTGATGGAGCGAGAAATCTTCATTATGTCCACGTCAAGGAACCCGACCGTGGTCGCACGTGTCGAGCATGTCATGCCGTGCATGCCTCAGAGCAGAAGTCACTCGTTCGCGCGGCTGTCCCTTATGGATCGAGTGGATGGAAGCTAAAACTCCACTATATACGAACAAAGGATGGTGGGTCTTGCGAGAGAACCTGTCACGGGATTAAGCCCTATTCGAGGAACAAACGATAATGAGTCGTCTTCTGAGAGATCTAGCCTTCGCTCGCTATGCCGTAGTCGTTGTTTCTTTGATCTCGGTCTCATCTTCACATGTGAATGCGAAGCCGCGTCACGTCGTGAAAAATAGGAAGATAAAGACGTGTAGTGGGGGAGCTGTGCCTCTCTTGGACACCGGGAAACATAATGTTCTCTTCTTCTTTTCGATCGACAAGACCTACTCGATCGAGGCTCTGAAGGAGCTAGAGGTCATCCGTAGGGATTATGCGAAGAAGAAAAAACAAGTTCGTTTTCTGGCGATCATCTCGAGTCGCTATCCCAAGGCCAAGGTCGTGGAAGCGCTCCGCAAGG
>QMKU01000411.1 GCA_003646525.1 Campylobacterota bacterium | reverse complement strand
TTGGTTGCGGGAGTAGGATTTGAACCTACGACCTTCGGGTTATGAGCCCGACGAGCTACCAAACTGCTCTATCCCGCGACATATAATAAGAAAATTGACATATATCCAAGTGGATGGGGCGGAGGGATTCGAACCCCCGAATACCAGTACCAAAAACTGGTGCCTTACCGCTTGGCCACGCCCCAACAGTTAAGTTGAATTGCTTATGTGGACGGTATTATAGCTCAAATAAATTGTATTGTCAAGGGTTTTTTGAAAAATATGAAAATTTATTGATATTGGGTATAATTTCATTAATAAATTTATGAGATTTATCTGGTACTTGTCTATGATAAATCGCAATGGAGAAATACATGTCAAGTGAAGCAATCAGTAGAGTGGAAAAAGCAATAGAAGAGATCAAGAGAGGGAAGATGGTCATCATGATGGATGATGAGGATCGTGAAAACGAGGGAGATCTGGTTTATGCGGCTACCTTTAGTACGCCTGAGATGGTGAATTTCATGGCAAAAGAGGCACGAGGTTTGATCTGCACGCCTATTACAAAAGTTTTGGCAGAAGATCTTGATCTGATACCGATGGTTAGTAATAATGTATCCAATCATGAGACAGCATTTACAGTATCGATCGATTCGACGACTGCAACTACAGGTATCTCAGCGGCGGAGAGGGATGACTGTATAGGTAAACTTGCCAATCCTCTGACGACAGCAGATGATTTTGTGCGTCCAGGACATATCTTTCCTTTGATTGCCAAAGAGGGTGGGGTACTGGTGCGTACTGGGCACACAGAGGGTTCTGTGGATCTTTGTAGGTTGGCTGGATTGGCTCCTGCTGGTGTCATTTGTGAAATCATCAAAGATGACGGAACTATGGCGAGACGAGATGACTTGGAAATCTTTTCAGATAAATATGAAATGCCTATCGTTTATATTTCTGATATCGTTGCCTATCGACTCACCAATGAAAAACTGGTGAACCGAATCAACGAAGAGGAGATCGAAATGATGGGTACGAAGGTGACTCAGATTAGCTATGAGGATCATATCGGTCGTATCCATAAGGTGATACTCTTTTATAAAATACATGAGACATCCAATGTAAGATTTCACAATATAGGACTTGATATCGATCTCATACTCCATTCAAAACGCTTTGATACTATGACACAATCGCTAGAGTATCTCAAGCAAAATGGAGGCGTATTGGTCTTTCTGGATACCAAAATCATCTCCCATGAGCAAGCAAGAGAGTTTGGTGTAGGAGCACAGATACTCAAAGATATAGGGGTGCAAAATATCAAACTCTTGACGACCAACAAAGAGACTGAATATGTAGGATTGAGTGGATTTGGACTAGATGTGGTTGAAAAGATTATTATTAATTAGGAAATGCTGGAGACCCTTAGGCTTGCCTGTTTTCTACTCTACCGCAAGGAACTTCCCGAGAACAAATATACCCAGCACTATTTTAGGGGCTTAACTCTAAAATAGTGCTTTGGAATAGCTTAAATTGAGTGGGGATTAAAATTTGATGGCAGAGATGGATTAGGGGCGTGTAGTTGTCATACTCATGGATAGCCAGTCATGCATGCCGCCTCTATACCACTTTATCTTGTGGGCTGGATATCCTAGCATTAGTAGAGATTTTATCATAGATGGTGATTGACTACACCATGCTCCATTGCAAAACAGTGCTATAGTTTTGCAGTTACTAAAATCATAAGAGTTTTTCTTGGTTTTTACACCAAAAGTCTTTAGTACCTCTTTGAACTCTTCGGGGAATTGCTTTGATTTAGTAATATAACTAAATGGTATGTTAATAGCACTAGGAATTGTACGATACTCATACCACTCTTCATGGCGAGTATCCACTAATAGCATATCCTTACTATTATTCATCTTTTCTATAAAATCCAAAACTTCCAACTCTCCAAATGTATCAATATCCTTACCTATCTTTAGAGGTTGTATCTGTCCCAAAGTTTTTACAAAAGTTGCCTTGCATCTCTGTGGAACTTCACGACTAGCGTAATTACCCTCCCATACCATGGGACTGCTGATAGATATAGATAGGCATAGCGCATCAACTTCTCTCTCTATAGTTATCTTTCGTATAGAGTCGTACCCATCATCATGTTGGCTCTTGACACCTTTATATTGTAGACTCATAATATTATTAGATACTGCGGCAGCAGTCAATCCTACCAATATAAATAGACTTTTTTTCATATAATTTCCTTACGGTCATGATTTGATTCCCTGTTCCTATACATTTGTCGCCACTTTATAAGTAGGATCATCCTCTTCATAGGTGCAGAAAGGTCCTGCTGAGTGAAGTGTTTTTTTGCAATCTTCAGAGAGGTGCCTAAGTGTAAGTTTTTTACCTGCTTTTTTATATTTGTCTGTCAGTGTATCGATGGCTTCAGAGCCTGAACTGTCCATTACTCTGGCATCTTTAAAATCTACGACTACGATTTCTGGGTCATTTTCTACATCAAATTGTTCATTAAATGAAGTAACTGAAGCAAAGAAGAGAGGTCCATCCAATTCATAAATCTTTCTTCCCTCTTCATCAGTATGT
>QMKU01000410.1 GCA_003646525.1 Campylobacterota bacterium | reverse complement strand
CAGGAGGTGAGGGTAATGTAACACTATCTGTATTACTAGGAGCTGACTCACTAGGACATCCTGGGTCTGTAGATACACTAGTAGTATATAAAGTATACGTAGTTTCATAGTTACCACTAAAGGTATAACTAGTATTATCTGTATTAGTAAGTAATGCACCATTAGAATATACATTATAACTACCAGCAAATGCCATATTATCCCAACTACATGTAATAGTAGTACTAGCATTAGTAGCTACAAAATTAGTAGGAGCACTAGGACATTCAGCTGCTGGTTCATCTGGGTATACAGCAGACACTTCAGTACTAGGGGCAGTCTCAGTACACTCAAAATCATTACTGAGTGAAGATACTTTAAATAGGTAGGTCTGTCCTCCTACACCAGTAGTATAATAATACTCACTTCCTATAGTAGTGCCAACAGAAGAACCATCTATATATACCACATATGAATCTGCATACTGCATGTCATCCCAATTAAGATATATATTATCACTACCTGGTGCACCTGGTGTAGCTGTTAATCCTGTTGGAGTAAGAGGACAGTTAGGTGCTACAGGTGTAGGGAAATCTTCTGATACTGTATTACTAGGAGGTGAATCACTACATCCTGTATTAACTGGATGAGCTATTACATAAAATGAATAATTAGTACCAGGTGTACCAGTAGTAAAACTATAATGTAAATCTGTAATAGTATCTTGTAGTAATGTATCATCTATTAAGTATACAGCATAGTCTGAAGCATACTGTACAGCATTCCAACTTACTGTAATAGAAGTAGAAGCAACTGTACTAGTAGCTGTAGGAGCAACAGGACATAATAATGGAAAATCTTCCTCTGCCTCTGTACTTCTATCTGACTCACTACAGTTATCAGTATCTATAGGTAAACTAGTAACATAGAATATATAATGTTCACCTGAGTTACCTGCTGTAAATTCATAGAATAAGTCAGTAGTATTAAGTATTAGTACATCCCCTACTGCATTGTATACATTATAACTAGCTGCATTAGCAACAGCAGACCAAGATAGATATAAACTAGCTGGTCTTACCTCTACAGCTAAGTCTGTAGGAGGGCCTGGACATCCTGATAGGATACAGTTCCAAACCTCAACCCCATTGAACCTTACAATCTCAACAGGACTACCATTAAACCTAACACCATCACAGTTATCACTTAGGGCTACCCCATTGAAATTGATACTCATTAGTCTATGTTCCAGATATCTAAAGTAGTACCAGTCAATAGTACCCTAAGGTCACCTCTTACTGTGTCAGTTGCATAGTTATGTATATGGTCTGCTGGAGGAAATGTTGTAGGTTTACCTACTATTCTATCCCAATGTACAAAGTTAGGTACTCTAGCAAAGTAAGGAGGAGTACTACCATCATCAATATAGTATATCTTATCCCCTGTATACCAAGTCTTACCATCAAAGTCATGTCCTTCATCTGTCTGTGAGTCTACTAACCACCACATACCTAAGGCTAATGGGTCACCATCATTACCTTCTGTAGGATAAGCATCAGTAGTAACATCCCATACACCTATAAACTCTGTACCTGATACTATAAAGTAGGCTAATTGAGCATAAGTAAAGGCAGAGTATCCTATAATATTACCATCACAATCTGTAATAGGGTCATCTGAAGCATTCTGTGCCCATTTACTAGATAGGTTAGAGTAGTGCTTACTTGAGTATAATCCTACATTATAGTTAGGGTCTGGTTCAACACAGTCAATCTCTACTGCCCATCTCTCTGCTAAGGCTTTTGCTTCTTCTGCATATTTAGAATAATGTTTAGCAGAGAAGGCTAAAGGTACATGTTCAAAGTGTTCAGTACAGTTAATGTAAGTCTGTACTGGGTTATCTTTATCTTCATCTGCCCAAGACTCAGCATTATTACTAAATGCACATCCTGATTTAATCAACTGTTCTAAGTATTCTTGGAAAGGTAGCATCATAGTTAGTCCAAACTCCTCTGGTGTAGTAGCAACCTCTACCCAAACCTTAACTCCAATATCAACAGGCACATAAAACTTAATACCATTATCTATTACATCATAATGATTAAGTCCTACTAGGTCCTCACTAGGGATAGGGAGTGGTGTGGGTCTAATCCAAAGATTATCTGGATATGACCATCTACTAGGAATAGTGGTACCATCTTCTAATACTGGTTCATTAATTAGAGGGTCATATCTGTAGCAGTATACCCTTGCATGTTGGTCTGAAGCTATAATGAAATCAGATAAATATCTTTCATCATTTCCTTCAGCTGTAAATTGTTTACTTGTTATCATTATTATCCTTTATCTTCTGTATCCTGCTCTTTGTTTTAATAGATATTCTATATTATAGGTAGTAACAGCAAACCCTTTGTCTTTAAACCTATCATTCTCTTCAAAAATTATTCTTGTATTCTCTGTATTACCAAGTACAGATATCTTTTTATCATCTCTATATATTCTATAGTAGTATGGTAAGGCATCTAACCATAAGTCTTCATCATCCCATACATCTGTATCTCTCCAGATAGGACCCAACACATCACTAGGTGTTATATCATATCTAT
>QMKU01000409.1 GCA_003646525.1 Campylobacterota bacterium | reverse complement strand
GCATATCTAGCAATCAATGTACAAGATGGTTCGACACCATTTGATTATAAATTTATCAATGCCACTTCTCAAATTATCATTAATAATAGTGGTGACCAAGAGCAAATCTCTGTTGAGCTGGTTGATACAAATAATGAGCCAATTGCAGGAAAAACCGTAACCATAACAGCTCCAGAGACAGGATATGGCTCGGTAGATCCAAGAAGCAGTATAACCGACGCTATTGGTGGAGCAAACTTCACCTATACAGCACCTAATGATGTGAGAGGATTGAGTAGCACAACGCTGACTGTAAGTTTTTCAGAGCATGGCAATGAGATCAGTCAGGATATTCAGATTGTCTTCCAGAGTGCTGGCTATAGACTTGAAAACCCATCTACACCGATCATGATCAATGCTCCTCAACAAGAAGAAGAGATCAGTGTCTATTTGATGGATGAAAATAACGAACCAGTTGCTGGGAAAATAGTTAGTATTGCGCCTTTGGACGCTAAATATGGTTCAATAGATCCACTGCAAACTTTAACTCAAATTGAGTTTCCTAATACAGGTAAAGCAACATTCATGTATAAAGGACCTGATGACATCAGAGGATTGGGTAGTGCTACGACTGCTCTGAGTTTTACAGATGAATTTGGTGTAACGATTACACAAAATATAGTGATACAGTTTGAGAATACGAGTAATTATCAATTGGTTAATGCAAAAAATCCATACTATGTTTATGCTCCAGATCAGACTGATACATTTGATATACAATTGATCAACAATGGTTTGCCGGTTCTCAGCCCTAGAGCTTGTGTGACAGACACCACGAATGTGACTACAGATTGTGTCATGCCATACGCAATAGATAGAAGATTTGGACGCTTCCAAGGTATTGATGGCTCTACTGGTCAAGGTGATGGATATATCTACTATAATTATCTTGCGCCAAGTGATGATGAGAAGGCTGTCAATGGAGAAGATACAACATTTATCGTCATTTATATTGATGCACTTGGTATTGTTGTGGCAGAATCGGATCCAGTTACACTGAGAATGCGCTACTAGCATTTATGGTTGCACAGACTCTTTTCTGTGTGATTCAACTCAAACTTTCAAATTTTATCAGGAAGTCTAAAAAGACGAGTAAGATGGATACATTTCTTACTTGGAACTTCCTTATAATTCTCCCCATTATATCTTCACTACTAGGAAACCTTTATGATTGATCTCAAATATCTCCAAAATAACTTTGATGAAGCAGCGACAAAGCTTCAAAAAAAAGGTATAGAAAATAGTGCGCTAGAGACATTACAAACACTTTTTACCTCTCTCAAGAGAGAAAATGCTGCTTTTGAATCAGCTAGAGCTGAGCAGAATGCAATGTCAAAACTTTTTGGTCAATACAAACGAGAAGGCAAAGATATCGCTGAACTCAAAGCCAAGGTCGATGCCAAAAAAGAGGAGCTTGTGTCACTACAAGAGTCAGCACGACAAGCCCAATCAGCACTGTATGAAGTGGCTTTGGCAATCCCAAATTTTCCAGACGACTCTGTTCCTGAGGGAGCAAGTGAAGAGGAGAATGTACTGTTACGAAAAGTGCTTGAACCTCAATCATTTGATTTCGAAGCCAAAGAGCACTGGGCATTGGCAGAGATCAATGGTTGGATCGATTTTGAACGAGGGGTCAAATTGGCAAAGAGTCGCTTCTCTGTGCTTAAGGGTGACGCGGCTAGACTAGAGAGGGCACTGATCAACTTCTTCCTCGATACCAACAGAAGGAAGGGCTTTGAAGAGTATTGTGTGCCTTTTATGAACAATGCGGAGATGCTAAAGGGTACAGGTCAACTACCGAAGTTTGAGGATGACCTTTTCAAGATAGAAGAGGAAAATCTCTATCTTATCCCTACGGCTGAAGTCCCTCTCACCAATCTCTACAATGATGAGATCATTGCAGAGAACTCTTTGCCTATACTTATGACAGGCTATACCCCTTGTTTCCGTAGAGAGGCAGGGAGTGCAGGGCGTGATACGCGGGGGATGATTCGACAGCATCAGTTTGACAAGGTGGAGATGGTCGCTATCACGCATCCCGATAAAAGTGATGAAATTTTTGAGATGATGGTAGAAAATGCTTCTGATATACTGACTGCCCTAGGCTTGCCCCATAGAGTCATGGAGCTCTGTAGCGGTGATCTGGGCTTCTCTGCTGCCAAAACCATCGATCTAGAAGTATGGCTTCCCGGACAAAATCAATACCGAGAGATTAGTTCTATCTCTACTACAGGAGATTTCCAAGCTAGACGAGCCAAGATTAGATTTAAAGATGCTAAGAAAAATAGGTTTGTCCATACCCTAAATGGTTCCGCCTTGGCAGTAGGGCGAACCCTGATCGCTATTATGGAAAATTATCAAAATGAGGATGGTAGTATTGAGATACCTGAGGTGCTCAAGCCCTATATGTAGGTGTAGTACTATCTCGTACTCTGCGCAACTGACAAAACTAAACTTTTAGTAAAATAATCAGGCATCCTTCATAGGTAGTTTACAATTTAAACTTATTGAGTTCGTAGGTGTGACCGTGTCACACGAGCAAATCAT
>QMKU01000408.1 GCA_003646525.1 Campylobacterota bacterium | reverse complement strand
TTGAAAACAATGATAAAAAATTTAGATACTCCCTACAAGACAATTAACTGTCCGCAGTGTGGTGCGGAACTGCCACTCTACTTTGTCCATGCCAAATTGGCACAGTGTGGCTCTTGCGGTTCATCAATTTTTCTCGATGATGAGGCATCTAGAGTCGCAGGAGAGTCCTCTGTATTGGCACCTGAACCCTCATTAATCTCACTCAACAAACCTTTTGGCTATGCAGGTAAAAATTATTTCCCTATGGGCATGATCCGATACTCTTACGGACGGGGTTTCTGGGAAGAGTGGTGGATCAAAGATAGCTCTGAAAATGAATATTGGCTCAGTGTGGATGAGGGAGATATCGTATTGGAACGGTTGATAGAAAATGAGGATGACCCCTCACTATTCAAATCACCCTTTATAGGTCAGACTATAGGTAAAGAGTGGATCGTCACTGAGTTTGATATCGCTGTATGTGAAGGCTTTTCTGGCTCACTCCCTAGGGTGGTCAAAAAAGGTCAACAGTATCAATACATCCATCTATCTGGCTACCATGCTCAGCTGAAGACTATTGAGATAGACTCTTCTGGAATGTTGACCTATTTGGGCAAATGGATCAGCCCTTTTGATATCAAGGGAGCATCATGAGCGATTCGTCAGAAAGTTCAGTTTTTTCGATCAAATGTACCAATTGCGCTGCTCCGCTAAAAGTCCTTGGTGGAGGACGCATCACGACAATCACTTGTGAGTACTGCAACTCTGTTTTGGATATGACAGATCACTACAAGGTGGTCTCTAAATTTCATCAAAAATACCGTCCACCCGTCCCTCTCACACTGGGTATGCAGGGCAGGATAAAGGGAGTGGAGTGGACGATCATTGGATGGATTTCTTATAGAACTACTAGTTTTCCGATCGAACGATGGAGTGAGTTTTTTCTCTACTCTCCACTTTATGGGTATGGATGGCTCATCTATGAAGAGGGAAATTTTGCTTTCAGTAAGCGTGTGAGAAATTTTCCTCTACGAGAGTGGCAAGACAAAAAAAGCCCCCGTACGGTTTTTTACCAAAAAGGACATTTTGTTGCAGCGGAAGCACCTTACAATGTGGAGATCGATTTTGTTCAGGGAGAACTCAGCTGGATAGCCAAGTTCAACGATCGGGTACGATGCTGGGACTACAATGGTGTCAACAGAAGATCTCTCTCTATCGAAAAAAGTAAGGGTGAGATAGAAGTCTATCTCAATGAAAAACTAGATAGCAAAAAAGTCTATGATAGCTTCGGTATCAAAGAAGATAATAGAGTCAAAGCCAAACTCTCTACTACTGAAAGAGTCTTTGAAGAGGAGAGCTTGGAAGAGACAGAGAAGGCGATCTCTATCTTCTCCAAGTGGATGTCTGCTCTTCTGTTGATACTTTTTGTAGCGATTCTCGCCTCTTTCATAAGCAACAAAACAGTTATGGAAAACCATAGTGGTCAACCGTTTGAAGAGATGTTCACCATACACTCTAGTGCTTTTCTCTCAAAAATAGAGATCAAAACACCCTCCCCTATAGTGCTAGATGCCTATAGATTTAGCCTCTACAAATCGGATAAAAAAATTCTCTCTATTGATAAGTCTAAGCTTTTTTCAGTCAATCCACATTTGCGATATACTTGGCTGACAGGCGACAAAGAAGTTTTGATCTATCTCAAACTTGACGAAGGGTTCTATCGTGCCTCACTAGAGCGCCTCTCGCCCAACACTTCCAATCAAAAGATTACTGTCACCATCCAAGAAAAAATCATACGACTGGTCTATATTCTTCCTCTTTTTATTCTCATATTGATAATGCTCACTCCTGCACTCAAACAAAACTTGATACCAAGAAAATATCAAAAATTCTTTTGGTGGGGTGCAGCAGGAGCGATAGGATTTGCTCTTTTTGGTCTCGTTATTGTAGTTTTTATCGTCGCTTTTTATTTCTTCGTCCAACCCATCATCGATGGACATTCTAGCAAAGGAGAGTGGTAGATGAGTAGAGTGCTCTTGATACTTTTTACACTCCTGACGATAGGTAGTCTCATCATGACATATCGGGGAATTGGATTGCAAGGTGTCAAGGGATATGCGAAGAGTAAGCAAGTTCGATCTACTCATACGGGAATATGGGTCGGAAGCAGTGGTGGCGGCTTTAGCTCAGGTAAATAGCAAAAAATAAAAAATAAAACTACAGGAGAAAAATATGAACGAATCAACACTTTTGGGACAGGTAGGGATCACCCTTCTTTATGCATTTATAGGAACATCCGTTTTTCTTCTTGTCCTCTTTTTAATTGAAGAGATTACAAAATTTTCGATCAAGAAGCAGGTCGTAGAAGATGGAAATATTGCTGTCGCTATTGTATTGGCAGCTTTTGTTGCCTCCTTGGGATTGATCATTGCAGCAGCCATACATTAACTAAAGGATAGTTTATGAATTCACCTATTTCTTATTTTACATATGCTTTTAACAGACAAGCAAAAGGATTGCTTGTCTGTTCTATACTGACATCTTCTATCTGCGCTTCTGACCTCTATCCTCAGAGAGACTACTTGACTGGTGACTGGGGTGGTGGTCG
>QMKU01000407.1 GCA_003646525.1 Campylobacterota bacterium | reverse complement strand
TATCGATGTTCTTGATACTGATACGATTTCTCAAAGGCCCTACGCTCAGTGACCGTGTTGTCGCTTTTGATGCGCTCAGCGTGATCAGTGTCTCTGTTCTTGTAATTTTGGCACTTTATTTTGAGAGATCTATCTATCTGGATGTGGCACTGGTCTTTGGAGTGATCGGCTTTTTAGGGACGACAATCTTTGGACGATTTATCGAGAAAGGGATTTAACAAATGACAATGATAGGTTTTTTCTTTCTTTTGATGGGTGTGTCGGTCTTTGTCGTCAGTGCTATTGGTTTGCTGAGGATGCCAGATGTCTATACCCGTATGCATGTAGGAGCCAAATCCCCTACCGTCGGAACACTATTTGTCGTGATAGGTGCGATTTTCATCGAACCAGAATGGGCATTCAAGCTGATACTTCTCGCTACATTTGTCTTGCTGACCAACCCTCTCTCCTCTTCTGTAATAGCACGGGCATCTCACAAGAGCGGCATGAGGCTAGAGAATGATGAGTGTATCGATGCGCTTACTGAGCCAAAAGAGGAGAAAAAATGACTGGTTTGATTCTTGTAGGAACTTTTATTTCGATGATTGTGGTTGCTTTTGCCTCTATTATACAAAAAAGCCTTCCCGATGCGATCATCCTCTTTATGGGGGTAGGGTTGGGTAGTGTGATACTCTTCTATCTATTCCAAGCACCTGATGTTGCGATGACTGAGGCTGTGATCAGTGCAGGTATCAGTTCGCTGATATTTCTGATGGCACTCAAGCACCTAGGGGAGGAGTCATGAATTTCAAGAGAGATATTCCTGTGCGAACCTATAGTGGTTTTGCCCTGAGCGCTCTACTCGTTCTGACGATACTGACTATCCTGCTTCAAAGCACTATAGAGAAGATAGAGAGAGCAGGTGACAAATTGCTAGAGATCAATGCTCAGGAGGGGGTTGCCAATGCTGTGACCTCTGTCGTCGTCTATTTTCGTGGATTTGATACACTAGGTGAAATTGCTGTGCTCTTCATCGCTGCGTTGGGGATAGGACTGATGGTCTCTTCACATGAGACCGTCGAGAGAGACAAAGAGGAGAGTAACTTTATCCTTCAGACAGCTTCCAAGCTCCTCTTTCCTTTTATTACACTCTTTGGTATCTATGTGATGACCTACGGGCACTTAGGTCCAGGAGGTGGTTTTCAGGGGGGTGTGATCATAGCAAGTGGTGTTTTGCTGATGCTGATCTCATACCAAAAGTTTGAAGTATCTCATAGATTGATAGGTGCGCTTGAGACACTGGCCGGTATCTCTTATGTATTGATCGGTCTGCTTGGGCTCTGGATAGTCGATCACTTTTTGGGTAACTTTTTGCCAAGTGATATCTCCGATATGGGGATGTTAATAAGCGGAGGGATAATTCCGTTGATCTATATTATCGTAGGTATCAAGGTCGGTAGCGAGATGAGTATGATCGTCCAAAATATGATACAGAGGAGTGATAATGATTGAAAATCTATTGGCATGGCTCAATCAACCAGATGTGATCACTGTTATCGTAGCATCTGGTTCGATGGGTCTCTTTTTTGTAGGGCTATTCGGACTATTGACCCAAAGGCACCTGATCAAAATTTTTATCAGTATCGCAGTGATGGAGACAGCAGTTTTTCTATTTTTTAGGCACAATCTTCCAGAGAGATTTGACTGCACCGATATTGGGTGATGGACATTTGGAGTTTGTGGGTATGAATGACCCTATACCGCACGCGATGATCTTGACAGCGATTGTGATCGGGATGGCACTCTTTGCTCTAGCTGTGAGTTTCGCTATCGAATACTATAAGCTTACAGGCAGAACGGATATCAACAAGATGAAAGAGATGGGTGAATGATGAGCAGTATCTATTTTGTAGCACTGCCACTTCTATTTGGCTTCGCTGTACCGCTTTTAGCAAAATTGGGTAAAAACGGAGTAGCATATACTTCGACGCTGATGCAAACAGGACTCTTCCTGCTTTCGGTGACTCTTTTGCTTTCGACTTCATGGCATGTTGAGATTATTTCGATCAATCCACCTTTGGGTATCTCGTTTGTCTTGAGTGAAGCATCACTCTTTTTCGTGACACTCTTCACACTCTTGATGATGCTCTTCTCTCTCTATTATATGGCATTGCGAAAAACAGACCCTTATAAGAATGAGAACAAATTCTTCATCCTGATCAATATGGTATTGGCTTCGAGTATTGGATTGGTACTTAGTAGTGATATCTTCAACATCTATGTCTTTTTCGAGATTGCAGGGATCAGTGCTTATATCTTGAGTGCCTATCAGAGAACACCCAAAGCACTAGAAGCAGGGATCAAATATATCTTGACAGGTATGGTGGCATCGGTCTTTTTAGTCTTTGCTATCGCGCTTATCTATATCAATCTGGGTTCTCTAAATCTTGCCATCTTGAGTGAACGATTTGTGACACTACCTCACGATACCAAATTTTTGATCGGATTATTGCTCTTGCTAGGATTTGGATTCAAAGTAGAGATATTTCCTCTCAACTTTTGGGTCACTGATGTCTACGAGGGCTCTTCTGCGCCAGTCAATGCACTCTT
>QMKU01000406.1 GCA_003646525.1 Campylobacterota bacterium | reverse complement strand
TTCAGATGAGCAGGATAGATAAAACGCTGTTTGGATCAATACATTGTGATGTATTGACTTGGAGTGAAAATATCCTTGTGATATTCAAGGTATCAACCAGCAAATAAGCCTAAACCATTAAAAAACTTCTACTTTTAAGTTTATTTGGATTATAATACCTCTACTACATATTTACTAGCAGTACCAAAATTATTTATTGGTGTTACTGATTGGTGTATATACTTCTATAGAAATTCTATATATTCAACAAGAGGAATAATGAGCGAAAATAAAAAACCTAACGGCAACCCCCATGCCAACAAGAGAAACAATAGAACACATGTCCCTGTAAACGGTTATAAAATTGAGATACTACAGCAGAAACCACTCATAGACTTGGTCGAGATTGCAAAAGAGGTCAAGGTTGAGAACCCTAATGAGTTTCAACGAAAAGATTTAATCTTTGAAATTCTCAAGGCTCAGGTAAGTCAGGGTGGCTTCATTCTCTATACAGGTATCCTAGAAGTGATGAATGATGGTTACGGTTTTCTTCGTTCGAGTGATGGAAACTTTGCAAATTCGGGTAATGATACTTATGTCAGTTCGACACAGATCAAACGGTTCGCCCTGCGCAATGGCGATATTGTCACTGGTCAAGTGAGACAACCCAAAGATCAAGAGAAATATTATGCACTCCTAAAAATCGAAGCAATTAATTATCTGCCACCTGATAAGTCCAAGCAGCGACCGCTTTTTGATAACTTGACACCGCTCTATCCCAATGAAAAACTCAAACTTGAGTACAACCCAATGAAATTAACAGGTCGCGTACTTGATCTCTTTACTCCGATAGGAAAAGGACAGAGAGCCTTGATCGTTGCGCCACCAAGAACAGGTAAGACCGAGCTGCTCAAAGAGTTGGCACATGGTATTTCACAGAATAATCCTGATGCATCTCTGATGGTCCTGCTAGTAGATGAGCGACCAGAAGAGGTCACTGATATGCAACGATCTGTCAAGGGTGAAGTCTATAGTTCTACTTTTGATCTGCCCGCACACAACCATGTCCGTACCGCAGAGATGGTTATCGAAAAAGCAAAACGGCGCGTAGAACTGGGTAAAGATGTGATCATCTTGCTAGACTCCATCACAAGGTTGGCACGGGCATACAATACTGTAACACCTAGTTCTGGCAAAGTGCTTTCTGGTGGTGTAGATGCCAATGCACTGCATAAACCAAAGCGATTTTTTGGTGCAGCACGAAATATCGAAGATGGCGGAAGCCTGACGATCATCGCTACGGCACTCATCGAGACAGGAAGTCGTATGGATGAAGTGATCTTCGAAGAGTTCAAAGGGACAGGTAACTCCGAAGTCGTACTCAACCGTCATGTGGCTGACCGCCGTGTTTATCCTGCGATCGATGTGACCAAATCAGGTACACGAAAAGAGGAGCTTCTCACCGATCCAGAAACACTGCAAAAGGTCTGGGCACTTCGTAACGCAATGCAAAACATGGAAGAGTTGGAGGGATTGAAATTCCTCTTTTCCAAAATGCTCAAAACAAAAACAAATGATGAATTTCTCTCTATTATGAATGAGGGAGCATAACCCTTCTTGAGGATAGGTGTTTTTGATTCGGGTGCTGGTGGTCTGAGTGTCGTCAAATCACTACTAGAACGCCAACTCTTTGAAGAGATCATCTATTACGGAGATACAGCGCGTGTTCCTTATGGCACCAAAGACAAAAATACTATTGTCCGCTACTCCCTCGAAGCTCTGGAATTTTTTAACAATTTTGATATCGATCTGCTCATTACTGCATGTAATACAGTGAGTGCCTACGCGCTCAGAGAGATGCGTGAAGTGAGTAGTTATGATATTGTCGGCGTGATAGAGCCAGGGATTCGAGCCGTAGAAAACAAGCTAGACGATAAAAATGCTGAAATTTTAATCACAGGCACACGCGCGACTATCGCTTCAGGACGCTATCAAAACGAACTCGGGGAGCGTGGATATCGCAATTTGACAGCTTTGCAAACTGGGCTTTTTGTGCCTCTGGTCGAGGAGGGGATTTTCGATGGACCGATACTCGAAGAGACGATGCACTATTATTTCAAAGATATTCACAATCCTGCTGCTATAATTCTTGGTTGTACTCATTTTCCTATTATTAGTACTGCAATAAAAGATTATTTTAATAGCAAGCCACTTATGATTCATTCAGGTGAAGCGATCGTAGAGTATCTAGCAGAGCATCATGGCATCACTTCACAGTGCGAACAAAGTGATTTAAAAATTTTTGCCTCAGATAATGTCGATGGATTGAGAAAGATCGCCAAAGAGTGGTTGAGTACTCTATGACCCAAGTTTCAATAACTTGAAAAATGTATATAGCAACACCCCTCTTCTTAAGCCAATTATACTATGATTTTAGAGACTATTGGATAATAGTTAAAAATAATAAGGAGTTATAATGATAAATATATTTTCAGTATTATTTTTATTTATTATGTCGTCTTCATTGTGGGCTGATTCTATTAATCTCACCCCTGATATGCATTCTGTAGAGATTTTCTTTGAAGGAAAGAGCTATACAATAGAGCGGACACAGGA
>QMKU01000405.1 GCA_003646525.1 Campylobacterota bacterium | reverse complement strand
TCATCTTCTCTCCCTTGTTAAATATTAAAAAATATATACATAGCTGTATCTACTTATTATTATTATGATAGAATTATAACTAATAAACCAAAATATAAGAGTCTTACTATGTTTGATCAATTTTGTCAAAAACTTTGCAGTGATGATCCTTTCGTCACTGTTGAAATCAACCCTCCTCACGGCGCATCGATCGATACGATCATTTCCAAAATCAAAAAGAGCGGAGTCAATGAGAAGGTCGCAGGTTTTTCTGTCACAGACAATCCTCTAGCCAAACTCAAAATGTCCGGCGTGCTCTCTGCTATCAAAATACAACAAACTTTTGATAAAGCAGTCATCGCTACTATGAGTATGCGAGACAAGAATAAACTCTCTCTCCAGTCCACCCTACTCGGTGCTAATGATTTTGATCTGCGCTGTATCCTAGCACTCACAGGAGATCCTGCCAAGTTCAGTGACCAACCAGAAGTCAAGGGAGTACTCGAACGAGACTCTACCCTACTGCTCAGTATCATCTACCACCTCAACAACGGTGTAGACTACAGCAACAAAGCACTCACACCTGCACCTAAACCCATCTACCCTTTTGCTGTGAGCAATGCCTATGCCAAGGATATGAAACGCTTGCAAAAACGCATCATCAAAAAACTCAATTATGGTGCTAGAGCTATCATCACTCAACCTGTCTATGATCTGGAAAATGCCAAAGAGCTTCTAGCACTATTCGAGGAAGCAAAAGAGCTGAGTATCAGAGAAACTGCCAAGGATGCACGGATTATTTTGGGGCAGTTTCCCATCGTGCGTGCCCGTACGGCGAATTTTATCGATGACAAAGTCCCCGGCATCTCTGTCCCCAAATCCATCATAGACGAAATGAACCTCGCCGCAATGGACGGAGAAGAGAAAGAACAGGAGATTGGTTTTGCCCTCTCGAAACAAATATTTGATGATGTGATGAGTACACATGGCAAAGTACACTTGATGACACATAATCGATTTGATCTCTGTAATGAGTTAATAGGATAGCACATGAAATTTTTCTCTTTTTTACTTTTTGATATAGTGATGCTTTGGGGGCAAGAGTGTCAACGCCCCCCTGCTATCGCTTCTCTCATCCAAACCTCTTCATTTCAAGCACTCAAACGAATTCCTGATGTGCGTAGAAATGCCAAAGCACTTCAGCATCTATGTGTTGACAAGATTGCCTTTAGGGAGGGAGGGTATCAGTGGGAAATGCTCCTCGTCACTCATCCCAAAGCATCCAAGGGGGCTTTTTGGTTTTTGCCACATGATGATGAGCAGACAGCCTTTGATGCAGCAGTCTATGCGACTCAAGAGTATGGCGGTGGATTCCTCGCAGTGATCGCAAAAGACCACCGAAGCTTTGCAGGTCAAGACCCCAATCGTAACTTCGGGGATAGTATACGCACTGCTCAAAACTGCTCCAAGCAGCACCACCCAGCCCCTCGCTACGGGCGCATTATATTTGGTATCATCGATACATATCGTGCCTCCTCCATGCCATATCTCGCACTACACAACAACAAAAATGGCTGGTACAACAATGGCGGAAGCGGTGGTGTATCGATGTTCAAACCTAGCTCTATCGTCCACAATTATCCAGCTTATCGTAAAATTGGTACAAATGGTGGACTCACAGATGAAGACAATCTCATCTATATAGCAGGTACGAGTCAAGCCCCCAATCAACGCAAACTCAATGCTCTCCTAGGGCAAGGACTCAATATCAAATACGAGGTCGTTAGCCATGCCAAAAATGACTGTTCTCTCTCCAACTATGTTGTCCTCAACCGTGGTACTTCACGCTATTACAATATTGAAACCGAGCATGGTGCGTTAAGTACACAAAAAAAGATGATAGATAAACTAATGAAATTAATTAAGTAAATTGGAGTATAATAAAATTATCTTAGATATCAAGAAAGGATTGAAAATGAAATTGTTCATAGCACTCTGTATCACTCTCTTTACGGGTGTAGTGTATGCTGATTATATAGAGGTCAAACAAGCAGATGGTACAAGCTATAGTAGCTCTAGCAATGGTCTCCATGTTTGCTACGACAAACGCATCAAAGTTGTTGTAGATGGTGATATGTATCTCTCTTATCGTGGCTGTACTCGTGAAGATATCAAATGCTCACGCATTGGCAAAGTTCACTTTGGCAAATATCCCACCAGATACAAAGCAAGTCAAGCTCTAAATCGTTGCCGTAACTCTAGACCACGGTTTGTTGATTAAGGGTACGGGGATTTTTATTTGATGTGGTGCGTTGGCAAACAGATAATAATATTTCAGTATATCCCATCAACTTAAGATAAAAGTGAAGATTTAGCAGAAGCAATATTGGAGATTAAAGGGCTACAAAAAGAGACAGATGAAAAGTTCAAAGGTGAAATATGAAAAAGATAATTTATGGAAATAGTAACTTTAAACAAATAAAAATAAATAATAACTACTTTTATATTGATAAAACCAAATTTATAGAAACTTTAGAGAACTTAAATGAAGATTTTGTAATATTTTTGAGGCCACGCAGATTTGGGAAATCACTCTTTTTGTCCTCATTGCAATACTA
>QMKU01000036.1 GCA_003646525.1 Campylobacterota bacterium | reverse complement strand
CACTAACACACACGATGCTCTCTGCTGTTGCTGAAATTACTTTGGAGGCACCATATTTACTTTCGCCCCCTGTTAAATCCCCTTCTGCATCCGCTTCATTTGCAGATACAAAAACGGCAGACGGGTAATAATAATTCGATGGGTAGTTTTGTCCTACATATATGGTTTGATCTACATCAGAAGTAATCCAAACTTTTTGGAACTCAGTGTCACCGTCAAGCCTTTCTTTAACAGTAATACCAGAGAAGAGGGTATCTGTACCACTTGAAATCTGAGTGTCTATCGTGCCATCTGATTTACTGTTATGGAATATATATGCCATTTGTTTATCCTTGTATTTTTGCTAATTTTATAAGTACTCTACTTTGACAAGCACCACCAAAGAGGGGTGTAAAAACTAAATTACCCTCACCTTTTACCATCCTTACATTATCTGTAGTATCATCGCTGTAGGTCAGTAGGAATGAGGTGTCTAACTGTTCCCACATTGCAATCAATTCTGCCTTCTTATCATTATCAACCACCTCTGAACTGTCACCTCTACTTAATAGAGTTATGTATGGTGTATGTATAGCGGATTCAAAGGCTATGTATGTACCGCCTGCACTCATATACTCTTCACCTAATGTAGTGTTGGGTGTGTCTGTCTCTGATATAAAGATAGGAGTGTCAAACTCTACTGCACCTAAGCTTTTAGCTTCCATTATAAACCCCTTTGAATAATTCTATTAATTGCACTCTCTAAGTCCTTATCACCCGATACTCTCTTTGCATCTATGTAGATAGTGCG
The DNA here is from genome assembly GCA_003646525.1 of Campylobacterota bacterium. Classification (GTDB taxonomy): domain Bacteria; phylum Campylobacterota; class Campylobacteria; order Campylobacterales; family Sulfurovaceae; genus SZUA-451. Next base: position 8,235 of record QMKU01000036.1, on the reverse strand, counting down.
ATTGTCTGCACTAGATACATTTGAGACTGAACTATTAGAGGTGTTGCCGCTCTCGATAACACCACCGTTTGCATACCCCTTAGCTCCACCTCTAACCGCCTTGATTGTAGCATATAATTTATCTACACCTAGAGCATCCACTACATCTGTAGGGAACATAAACTCGCCTTGTGTTGCCATTATTGGAACATTATCAGAGCCTGATAGGTCGTGTCCTTGTATTTTCCCACCGTCAGCGTACCCCAATGGTGCCGCTCCTGCTCCTGCTCCTGCTGGCATAGGTGCTATCTTGAGAGGTACATAAATAGGGGTAGACTCAATTTTCTTTTTGATTTTGTCATAATCGTTTGATAGAGGTACCGTATCCCCATCAAGTTTCACTATAGCTGGTGTAGCTTCTGTGACTGTTATGAACCCTATAGCTTTCTTATCTGCTTCTGTAGTATCTAAGTCAAGCGGTGCAACTATAGGGTCGTTTGCAACCTCCATAACCATACTATCATACTCTTTTTGAAACTCCTCTTTGTCTGGTGTGACTGTTGTTTCTGCATTAAGATTTTCCACCACCTCAGAAAAAGCTCCCTTAAATTTCTCCTCATCTGGCATTATGTTTACTTTGTGAGCATCCTCTTCATCATAGACTGCCATCATATTTTCATATTTACTATGAAAGCCCTCTGCATCTGGTACGATTTTAGCAACTGTCTCTTTTGCTTCAATCTCTTTGGTTTTGGTCTCCAATTTTTCAACTTGTGATTGATCAACTTCTGCAGTTACTTTGGCTTTGACAGGTTCTTTTAATTTTGACAATGATAGTAGTGCTTCTTTTATACTCTCTTCTGTCTGCTCTACTTCTTTAAAGTCCATATCAACTTTATTTCCAGTAAGTAATTCAATCATCTTTGAAAGTTGTGTTATTAGCTGTTTATTGAGATTTATAGTGGCTTGAACCGCTTTAAGTTGTGCTTCTTGGAATTTTATCTCAGTTTCAAATTTCGCCCTAGCTTTGGCTTCCATTTTATCATAGGCTTCACTCTCAACTTTTTGGGTTTTGTTGATCATCGCTATAGCTCTTCGGGCGGTCTCTTCCTTGGATACTACAATCTTGCCCTCTTGCTCTATAGCGTGTCCTGCGTTCTCAGTTGCTAGTGCCTTAGCTTCTGCTACATACTTTCTATATAGCTCTAAATTCCCTAATTCAAGCTGTTTCCTAGCTTCTGCTAGTTTCTCCTCTGACTCTCTTTGCTTATCATAATACTGCTCTTTCTCAGTCATCCCCTGTCTATTAATATCTCTGATCTGTGACTCAGCATCCGATGCAGAACTTACCCGTGAATTGGTTATAGCTTGAAGCTCTCTTGCAAGTTCTTCATTGAGTTTTTTGATTGAGTTTGCTAGTTTTTTTGCCTGAGCTTCCAATGTGGTATTGGTTTTTATCGCATCTTTTATCCTAGTGTTGGATAGTGTTTTGATATTTTTGAGTTGTTCGTCGGTATATTTTTTAGTCTCTCCAGCTCTTTTTCTAGCGGCTTCCGATGCTGCTCTTGACGCGGCTTCTGTCTCCATTCTCTCTTTGTGCCAAGCGGCGGACATCTTACCACTTGTAGCGATAACACTATCTTGAACATCTTTTAGTTGCTCTAGTTGTCTAGCAAGTGAGTCAATTTGTACAGCATTTTTCTTAGCTCCATCCTCTTCTTTTTTGAGAGCTTCTATTTTTTTCTCTATAGCTGTGACTTGAGCATCAAGAGATACTTTATATTTCTCCATTGCTTCCGCTGTTTTAAAAGTTGATCTACCCTGTTCATCTAAAGACTTGTTATATGTTTGAAGTAGCCCAATGGTAGTTTTTTGTGTTTTATTGTGTTCTGCAAAGCTCTTATTGCTTTTATCCATGGCTTGAGCTAGTTTCTCGGTCTGCCAAGTTAAAGCCCCATATACTGCGGTTAGAGCTAGTATTGCAGGGTTTATCTTCATAGCATTACCTAGAGTTTTAAATGCTATTGCGGCTGCCGTCACTATCCCCGTACCACTTCTTATAGCAAGCATAAACACCCAGAAGACTGACTTAGCTCCTGCTAGTACTGCTACCCCTGCTGCTATCGTTTTAGAGATTAATGAAAAACTTTTGACGAATATTAGGGCTGCACCAGCTGCTTTCACTAATGCTACAGTGAGAGGCTTTAAGTCCGATACCAGCTGTCCTATATCTTTTGCAGTATCTGCTATTGCTTTAGAGTCAAGAGATTTGAACCATTGAATCATATCACTGGTAATCTCCTGTATAGCAGGCATTAGTTCTTTACCTATCTTCATAGCTGCATCTTTGACATTATTAGTCAACAACTCAAACTGAGAGCCTAGACCTTTAGCCACTTTCGCATACTCATCTGATATAGAAGTACCTTTTGCCATTGCATCCTGAGATGTGAGCATATTCTTAGTCAACACCTCAGTATTTTGTGAAAGTTTTAATACCGTATTTCTTAATCTCTCCCCATCGATATTGAGGTCTTTCATTGCACTTGATGAACTAATCTTGTCTAGCTTTCCTAACTCCTCAAGGAACTTAACCATAGCCCCTGTAGCATCTTCACCTATCATCACAGCAAATTCATCTATTGTGATACCCATAATATTTGCGAACTCTTCCCAAAGAGAGGTATCAAGCATCCTGCTCATCAACTGACTCATTGCAGTTCCTGCGACCTCAACACTTATACCAACATCTTTCAATGTGGCTGCGAACGCGAATACCTCATCTGTAGCAAGCCCGAACATCTCTGCCATACCTGCCATACGCTGAGATATGTCAACTATCTCTCCTGCTGTTGCTGTAGTAGTATTGGAGAGTTCATTTATAGCACTAGCCATATTCTCTATCTTGTCTATCGGTTCACCTAGGATAGTACCCAACCTAGCCATAGCTTTCGCGGCTTCCTCTGCGGATAGGTCGGTAGTGACTGCCATCATTGCAACAACTTCGGTAAACTCAGTAATATTTTCAACGCCCCTGAGTCCTAATTGTCCTGCGGCTTCTGCTATCTTTAAAATCTGATCTGTGCTAATTCCTGCCATAGTGGTAGAGAGTTCCATAATGCTTTTTTCAAGCTCTTTGAACTCCTCAACTGTCATCCCCGTGGTCTTGTCTATAGCTATCAAACCTTTTTCAATATCTACTAGGTTTTTAATAAACTCTTGAGGTATTCTATAGGAGAGATAAATAATCGCAAGTCTTTGAGCGGAAACGGCAAGAGACTTAATGCTTCTCTCCATCTGTACATATTGGCTTATTCTCTTTTTGTTGGAGGCATCCCTCTTGCTGTCTGATGACTGCCTACTGGTCGATGCCCTCTTCTCTGTAGCACTTAACTTCTCAACTTTTTTAGTTAGAGCATCTATCTCTTTTTGACTCTCTTTAGAGGCTTTAGCGTGATCTTTCTCTACATCCGCTATCGTTTTTTGGAGGTCTTTTATCGCCTTCTCTGCGTTCTTTACATCTGCATCTATGAGTATCTCTATAGTATCTTTTGCCATTAAAGCCCCTTATTCATTAATCCTCTGAGATTATCGTTTTCATCTTCTGCTTCATCTTCTGTTTCCATAAACTTTTCAAAGTACTCATCACTAGACTGTGCCACTCTTGATGATAACGCGTTCATTTGAACTCTATCCCTCTCACTGCTCCATATCTCTTTTATGCAAGTATAAAAGAATGATATAGGATAATCTAGTGCGTTTGTATGATTATGTCTAATCATCATTGCAATATCATCCATAAGCCTATATTCAGATTCCTCTATCTCTTTATCGGTAGGCTGTTCCTCTGTGTCTCTCTTCTCATATTCATAGGTAAATTTAATAATCTCACTTGCAACTATATTAACTGTTACACTGTCAAACTTAGAGTAAATCTCTTTACTAATTTTCGCCATCTTCAAAATATCCAAAGTATCAATATCTGTAGTGGTATCTAAAAGTCTTACTCTAAACCTGATAGGCAGTTCATTTACAATAAAGGGGGTATCACACCCCTCTACTGTAAAGCTTTTCTTGCGAAAAAGTTCAGTCACTAGCTGATCTTGTCACAGCTTGAGTTGTTCATCTCAACCACATCAATATAATCTGAATAAGTGCCTGTCACAGTATCCACATCAACCAACGCTGACCCTGTAAACTCCATTTTACCAACCTCATCACCGATGATCTCAAATGTACCCTCACTAGCTATAGTAGCATTTTTGATTATCATTCTATAGTTGTTTCCAACCTGAGAGTTTGTATCAATGATAAATCTACCCTCTAAGGTCAAATCTTTCATAGTTGCTACTGTAGTATAGCTGATCTCTGGAACTGTTCCCAATGTCAAATCAAGAGGTGTACCATCTGCAATACCTCCATCTTTAATAGGCACCACATAACCTCTAGCAGAGTTGAATGAATAGTCAACACCAAGATCATAAACAGGAGTTCCACCTACTGCTGCCACTATCAAGCCCTCCACATTGAACTTTTTAATATCTATGATACCACCCTGCTCCACCAAAGTGCCAACAATACTAAGAGCTGCATCTGTTTCTGCTGCTTGAGTCTCTGCAATCTCTACACCCATCCACGCCATTGCAAAGGTGTTGGGTACAAAAGTTTCAGTTCCAAAATTAAACTGCATATCTGTTTTGGACGGTAATTTTAATGCAAGTAGTGGCATACAACCACTTCTATTGTACGCTTCCGTCCACTCTACCGATGTTTCAATACTGATATTAACAATAGGGAATAGCTCTTGCTGGATACCATAAGTACCATCTGAATTTTTACGCTGCCATGATAGTTCTGCACCACCCTTGAAATAGGTTGATTTAGCCATGTTTTGTCCTTTTTATCCCAAATTAGGGGTTATTACTGCTTTAACAAATATGTAATCTGTTGTCTGCAAAGTATCTTGAATATGCATCTCTGATTTGCTAAAATTGATGCCTGTATTGTTTAAACTCTCTTTTAGAAAGTTTAATATTAGCTCGCTGTTTCCCTCAAAAGTTCTTATGCCAAACTCAATATCATAAGTAAATGATTCAGGTCTAAGTTCTCTTTTGTACACAAAGACTGTAGCTGTAGTATCTGTTTTTCTAACCGTATCGATAACTAACTGTCTAGCTTCCGATTCAGTACAAAACTCTAAGCCTGCCATGTATCATCCTTATTAGATAGGATAGTTAAGCCGTTCTCAAGTTCATCGATTGAGAAACTCACGACACCATACTTTTTACTATCGATGATAAAGTAATCACCTATAGTAATATCTGGAACATCGTTTAAGTCGCACCAAATTCTAAAAAAAGTGGGTGTCCTGAAATCCTGAAACTCTTCAAAAAGTTGGATTTTTACCACAGTAGGAACTCCACCGTGATAGAAATCTACCTCTTGAGCGAACTCCTCTTCATTCATAAAAACCGCTTTCAGGTCACTTTGTATCTGCGTTTTTAGTGACATCTTTTTTCTTCACTACGGGAGTTACTGTAGTAGAGAGTGTATATAGTGCCTTAGCTTCAACCTCTTCAAATAGCCCTGAACTGCCTTTGATCTTTAACCCCTGACTTGTCAGAGTGTTACCTGTAAATTCAACTTTTTTCTTAGCCATTTTTAACTCCTAATAGAACTGACACATCTCCTGTTACTGCTGGTGCCTTTTCAGATACTGCTTCACCAAGATACTGGTTTGAACCTACTGTAACGGTAGCAAGCCCTCCTGTTGCGTCCCAATAGACTGCATCACCCAACACAAATGTTTCTGCTGTAGTGGCTTCTATGCCATAAATTCTGCTGACTTGGATATTTACCAATTCACCTGTTGCGACCGTTGCCTGTGCAATTCCTGCACGACCTCCAAATGGTACTACATCATAGACTGTTATATCCGATGGTGCAGTAATTAAAATTAGACTTCCATCGCCTTTACCCGTAAAGAGTGGTTTTGCTTGACCCATATTAAATCCTTTTTTTTAGTTATTCATTAGGGGAAATATTATCCCCTAGTTCTTATTTGCCCTTATAAAGACCTTGGTAGCTTATTGCAGTTACACCAAAGTCAAAGACAGTCTCATACTCTACACCTTGAATTGAATGGTGATTTACTTGTATCTTTGGTCTACGACCTGAGCCTGCAAGGTATCCTGCTTGTAGCGTTCTACTACTTGTTGCTAGATACCACTCTGTAGCTACTGTCAATCTACTATCTACAATCAATTGGAGTGTCTTATAGTGAGGGTTGACTACCTTATTGTTCTTAGCGTCTTCTATACTTGCAGCTGATGCAAGAAGTGTCATAGCTTCTGATTCAAGCTCTGGCGATACTATCAAGTATGCAGGCAAGATGTTCAGAGGAGTACCATTGAGCCCTGTCTGCTTTCTCATAGCTACCTTAGCTGCTGTAAGTGCTGTTGAGCTAAATGCTGTTGTACCTAAGTTGCCGTGGTCTACATGGAACAGTGCTTTACCATCATTCATAACAAAGTTTGCACCTGTGCCTGTCATTCTTAGCAGATCATACATATCACCACTCTCACGGTTGGCTGCTCTCTCTGCAAAATCTGTAGGAATATTACCAAAAGCCCCAAGGTCATCATTGATAAAGACTTCTCTTGTCAAATATGCCTTATTTCCATAAGACTTAAGTCCCCAAGTTCTTTTTGACTCTCCTCTTTCAATCTCTTTCAGTTCACCATTCTCTTTGATCTCATCCATCTTACCACCACTATTGACGGAGGTGATAACATCTACTGGTCTAAAGTCTCTAAGTTCTGTTTGGCTAGTCCACTCCTGCCAAGTTGAAGCCTGAGCATCAAACTCTTTCTCAAGTGTTCTGTTTCCTGCATCAATCAATAATGCTGGAAACTCACTTGTTACTAAAGCTCTTGATGCGATCTCCTGCTTTCTCATAGGGTCGATACCTAGCATCCTAGCTGCTATATCGCTGAGTGAAGCTTCTGCAAACATATTATCCTGTAAAGAGATAGATGCTCCCATTCTGCTAGATAACGAGTCTCTCATTAACCCTCTCATCTTTTCAGCTTCTGGGACACCGCCAACTTCTACTTCAACTGTTGGGGTCTCATCCATTCTGGCTTGAAGAATTTCAGAGTTAAGCGTATGAACATTAGCATTTTTATCTGCTACCATTCTTGCAATAAGTGCTGGTTCTGCTTTATAAAGTCCACCTACTTTTTCTATATCTGCAACTCTTTTTGACTCTTTAGCTTCTGCCTTAAGTCTCTTGTTTTCACTCTCAATGTCTGCAACTCTCACGGCTTCTGCCGCTACTGCTGGATCAATTTTATCTGCCATTGTTATTTCCTTTTCTCTTTTTTTTGCACCGCTATCAAACCCGATACCCACCGCTGACGCTTCAAGTATCTCATAATCTGTAATGGTTACTAGGTCTATTTGACCCTCTCTCTCTTCTCTCTTATACTCAAGAATCTCATATCCAATCGAAACATCCGTTAAGATACCCTCTTTGTATTTAGTCTCTACTCTTTGGGCTTCACTATCACTTCCAAAGGCTACATCACTAACTATTTGACCCTCTTCTAGTCTAGTGTTGGTTATAGTAGCAATAGCACTATCCACACCTCTGTCGTGATCTTTAAACAGAGTATTTAACTGTCCGTATCTAGCACCATTTACATCTAGTACCTCTTCATATTGACCTCCACTATCCCAATCATACCTTTTGCCACCATTATCATTAGATATCAAGACAAAGGTCATCTTCTCTGATGTTGGGTCTCTACTTACTGTAGCGACTCTAGTGTGCACAACACCATTTAGTACATTTTTTGGCAAAATGATCACCTCCGAGTAAATTTTTATGTCATAGTATATCATAAATACAACTGATCATCTTAATATATTAAATTGATTGTCATATTTTAATGCTTTATGCTATAATCTTTTCGTGGTTGACTTTTCATTCAGTCACTACACCAGTCATCTACTCCTTCCAAGTTTTTGACATAATGGTTAACCTTTATTTATTACCTTGCAGGATTCAACTGCAAGGGGTTTTCATCACTTCTATTTATCAACTTCATCAATTTTATTTATTTTTCTTTTTTTGTGGATTATGCTATAGTTTGGTACATTTTAAAAGGTAGATTATGATACAAATCGTAAAGCTAATTAAAACGCACATTCAAGCCGGCACGATTCTAAATCACATGTACCTGCTTGATGAAT
>QMKU01000404.1 GCA_003646525.1 Campylobacterota bacterium | reverse complement strand
TGCCCTCCACGATGAGGAGTTGGGCGCAATCCGCCCCTTTTTAGGGGAAAGAAATAGTGCCAGAATAGGCGGGCATCATCATTAAAAGAAAGACACTCGGTGTGTTGAAAATGCCGAGTGTCTCTTTCTAACCATCGCGCCCACCGCGTACTTGGGCATTTCTCAGCGTCAGACCAGAGATTTACCCAAAGGCTGAGGAACAGATGGTTGCTGAAAATAGCAGATTCATTCAAACGAGGGCGAAAATACCGTTTGGGGAGGAGTATCGGGTTTTGTTGTGATAGGGGAAGAGGGATGATGGGTAAATAAAAAGCGACTCGGTGAGAGTCGTTTTTTTGTTTTAAACATGAAAGCCATGAAGGGGCAAAGTTTTTTAACGAGTTTCTGCAAAACTTATCCTTTTCAGATAAAATGAAGGTTGGCAAGTATTTATTTGGAGTAATAAAATGAAAGTCTCTTATATAAAAGAAAGCAATTTATTAAATCACCTAGAAAAAAAAGATTCTAACTCACTTGAGTTTGTTTTTCTTGCAACAGGTACTTTATTAGAAAAGCATAGCACAGAGGAATTATTTAAATTATTAGAAAATGCTGTCCGAACACTTAAAAAAGGCGGACTTCTTTTCGTACAAGGTATCCCAAGAAATTTGCCAGAGTTAGGCGTGTTTTTAGAAAAGTATCTTATATTTAAGTATTGGTTTGCTATAGAATCGCTCCCTATTGAAAAAACACAATTACCCTCTGTCCATGCAGGTCTTATATTATTCACAAAAGGGAAGGGAACCTTTAATATACAACAAGTTCGCTTACCTCACCAGTCCTGCAAAGCCTGTGGGCGCACCTTAAAAGACTGGGGCGGAAAAGCGCATCTAATGAATCCTAAAGGCTATGTGATTTCTGATGTTATTAAAGATATTCCACAGGAAAACAATTACACACAAGTCTCAAAACCACTCTTTGACATTGTTATGGAGATGGTTGACTTTTCTCCTGTCAACAAAAAACAAAAAGAAAAGCTGATTAATGCTCCATTACCTGAAATTTCAGGGGTAGTCGGCCCAACCGAAGCATTAGCTTGGATTAATAAAGGTATATCTGAGCCTAAAAATCAATATCTTTTGCCAAACATCTCTTTCCCTGAACCTCATATCATAAAAAAGCCCTCCATGCCTACAACGGTGATTAATGAAAACAAACTTTTCAACACCATTCATCATGGAGATGCAATCGAAATCCTTAAGCAATACCCAGACGAATCTATTGATTTGGTTTTTGCTGACCCGCCTTACAATCTCGATAAAAAATACTCTGCCTACGATGATGAGCAAACGGATAAAACTTATATAGAATGGTGCAATGATTGGCTGTATGAGTATGCTCGTGTTTTAAAGCCTACAGGTTCTTTATTTGTACTTAATTTGCCGCGTTGGGCTTTACATCATGCCGATTTCTTAAATAAATATCTTCATTTTCAAAACTGGATTGTTTGGGATGCCTTATCTGAACCTCGCGGAAAAATTATGCCTGCCCATTATGCAATGCTCTTTTACACAAAATCCAAAACAGGCTTCACATTTAATCCTTCAAAAGTTAGCCCCATTGACGCGCGTTATTATTGCCGCAGGGCCTCTTGTATTCGCAAACGGAAAAAAGAAGGAAAGGATGACAAAGTCGCTCTTAATGATATTTGGTGGGATATTCACCGCATCAAACATCGCCGAGACCGAGACCATCATCCTTGTCAGTTGCCAGAACCCTTTATGAGTCGCGTTATCCAATTAGCAACAAATCCTGGAGACGTTGTACTGGATGCCTTTGGAGGCGCAGGCACAACACCCGTCACCGCTTTGCAATTAGGTCGCCAATATGTGGCGATTGATTTAGATATAAATTATGTAAATATCATGCAAGATAAAATTGCTCAAATTAATGATGTAGGCTTTGTGGTTAAGGAAAGTGTGAAAAAGGCTGATTTGCCTGTCCCCAAAAAAACCTTACAACTTGAATTACGCCGTCTTGCACAACAACTAGGCCATTTGCCTACGCAAGAAGACGTAAAAAAACAAAGTCAATATGATTTGAATATCTTTTTAGACACATTTCCTTCATGGGGTAAAGCCCTCAAAGCTGCAAAACTGGAGATACAATCCTAATGACTGCAAAAAAACTAAATTTCCAAGAAGCATGGGATAGCTCAACTATCTTTTTTGTTAATGAAGAACTAGAAGACGAAATAGACGAAAAAGTTGCTGAGTTGATACACTTATCGCAAAGTTCGCATATTTCAGACGTTCAGGAGCGGACACAAGAAGACATAATAGCTTTCCTCCACGAAAACCTTGATGGTCTTAGTGTTCTCTTGCGAGACATTGGACTTTCAGACGAAAAATTTATGCGAATCATTTCACTTCTACGAAAAATCGGACACATACACGGGGTCTTTGATAGCGAATGGAGTATGTCAAAAATCAAACAACAATTATCCAACGATGAAACCCTCATTGAATTAGTGGCAAATTTATTGTTTGACGGAAAACGAGATGATAGTTTGGCTGAATATATTCCACGTTTTTATCTCGAAAAATTAAATTACAGAGAACTTGG
>QMKU01000403.1 GCA_003646525.1 Campylobacterota bacterium | reverse complement strand
CTCCAAGGGTTACCTTGACAAGGGTGCAGCTAACCACCGCATCCGGGATGTTATTCGCTTCTGCATCAGTCAGGCTGAAGCTTGCGTGGATGACGTCACCAACGGTGTAGACCGCCTCCAGTGCGGTGATCCCAACGGCACCACCACCTCCGGCGATCGACTTGTCGAGGAAGGTGCCTCCTTCACCCTCAACGCCACCACCACCTCCGGCTGCACCACCAGGGAGGACGGTATACACAACGCGGTACGTGACCGTCTCAGTGGTTGTGTTCCCCGCAAGGTCGGTCGCCGTTACGGTGAAGCTGTGCAAACCAGGTGCTCCGGTGTAGAAAGCTTCGCCCGAAGCCATTTCCGTAGTTACATCGTCAGATGCTGATGCAGTATCCGGACCAGAGAGCGCATCGACTGCGATCCAGTCAGAGCTGACTGTATCGTTCAACCCGTATTCAGCGCCGTCTTCGGGAACCGTGATTGTGATCTCAGGCCCACTCAAATCAACAAGCCACATGTAGATCACAGGATCTCCAATATTCCCTGCTTCATCCTTAACCCGCACCTCGAAGGTGTGCGTGCCCTCAGTTAACGGATCGAGCGTGATAGAAGTGGACACTGACCAAGTTGACCAGTCACCATCGTCCAGTCTGTTGGAATAGACCAAGTCGGCCGGAGCTGTACAGGTGTTGTTATCCGTACCGGTCCACTCGAAGTACGGAGTGGCATCGTTATCCGGCTCGGGAGGAGTTGTTGTAAAGGCCATCGTCGGCGGCTCCACATCGTTCACCATCACGTCAAAGCTGCAGGTGGTCACGTTTCCGTGGATGTCAGTTGCAGTGTAGGTCACTGTGGTTGTTCCTACCGGGAACGTGTCCCCTGAATTGTAATCCGAGGTGAACGTGTCAATCCCGCAGTTGTCACTCGCCGTCGGAGCAGTCCATGTCACCACCGCTCCACAGATCCCGGGGTCGTTGTCGGCCGTGATGTCACTTGGACAGCCGCTGATCACCGGATCCTCAGTGTCATTCACCACGATCGTCTGTACACAGGAATCGGTATTCCCAGCTGGATCAGTCGCTGTCCACGTTATCGTCGTCGTTCCAACAGGGTACACGGCATTGAGAGCGAGCCCGTCGCTACGTACACCGGCCACCGTAGCCGAACAGTTATCAGTCGCTGTTGCTGTTCCAGGATCGATCGACGCTCCACATACACCGGCATCGTTGTCCTGGGTGATGTCACCCGGACAGGTGATGACAGGATTCTCGCTGTCGTTCACTGTGACGTCGAAGCTGCATTGGCCGGTGTTACCAGCGGCATCGGTGACCCGGAATGTGTTTGTGGTGGTGCCGACTGGGAATTGGGACCCGCTTGCAAGCCCGGCTATCTGCTCGATCATTGCTCCCGGGCAGTTGTCGTTGTAGTCGACGGTGTAGGTCACCACCGCTCCACACTCGCCCGCATCGTTGTCCACCACGATGTTCTCCGGGCAGGTGATCGTCGGAGCTTCATTGTCGAGCACCGTTACCGTCTGGGTGCAGGTGGAACTGTTCCCGTGGATATCGGTCACCGTCCACGTGACCACGGTATCACCCTTTGGGAACTGGGTCGGAGCGTCGTTGAATACGCTTGCCACACCGCAGTTGTCGTCAGTGATTGGGGTTCCGAGATCAACGTTCGTCGCGTAGCAGAGACCAGCGTCGGTGTTCACCGTCACGTCGTCGGGACAGGTGATGGTCGGATCTTCGTCGTCAGTGATGGTCACATCAAAGCTGCACTGAGTGCTGTTGTCATGAATGTCCGTCACTGTGTAAGTCACGGTGGTAGTGCCGACCGGATACGTATCCGAGGCATCGACCGTGCCGTTGAAGTCGTTCACTACACTGGCCACGCCGCAGTTGTCATCGGTCGCCGGGACCGTGATCGTCACTGCAGCCTGACAAACACCCGGATCCGCTGTCTGGTTCACATCGGATGGACAAGTGATCGTCGGATCCTCGCTGTCATTCACCGTCACGTTAAAGGAGCATGTGACACTGTTCTCGTGGATGTCGGTAGCGGTGTAGGTGACCGTCGTGGTGCCAATCGGGAACGTGTCGCCTGAATTGTAATCCGAGGTAAACGTGTCGATCCCGCAGTTGTCACTCGCTGTCGGTTCGGTCCAACTCACCACGGCACCGCAGATCCCGGGATCGTTGTTCACCGTGATGTCGCTCGGACAACCGCTGATCACCGGGTTCTCGCTGTCGTTTACCGTCACGCTAAAGGTGCAGGTAGAAGTATTGCCTGCAAGATCTATGGCAGTACATGTAACGGCCGTAGTTGCAACCGGGAAGACGCTCCCAGAGGTTGGATCACAAGTCACAGAGGCTACCCCCACATTGTCCGTCGCGGTAGGAAGAGTCCACGTAACCACAGCACTGCACGATCCAGTATCGTTGGCCTGAGAGATATCCGCGGGACAAGTGATCTGTGGAGGCGTGGTATCGATAGTAAACGTCCATTCACGGCTCCAGTCACCCCAATTCCCGGCGTTATCCCTCGCGCGGATCTTCCATTGATATGTCCCTGGTGTATCAAGGTGAGGGGTATAGGTTGTATTTGCCGTCTTG
>QMKU01000402.1 GCA_003646525.1 Campylobacterota bacterium | reverse complement strand
TGAGACTGTCTCATCCACATCAAGTATAGTTATAGTAACACTCTGGGTAGCTTCATTGAGTGCTTCATCTCTTGCAGTTGCTGTAAATGTATAAGTATCTTTTGTCTCATAGTCCGGTGCTGTTGTAAAAGTCACTACTCCTGTTGCTGTGTCTACATTAAAGTTTGTTGTATCGCTTATAGCGTAAGAAACTGTTGATGTCTCATCTGTTGCTGCTAAAGTAATTGCTGACGTCTGATTCTCGTTTACACTTGCTGTTGGAGATGAAGTAAACTCTGGAGCTGTTTCATCTGCTGCTGTCTCATCCACATCAAGTATAGTTATAGTTACACTCTGAGTAGCTTCATTATTTGCCTCATCTTTTGCTGTGGCTGTAAATGTATAAGAGCTTTTTGTCTCATAGTCTGGTGCTGTTTTAAAAGTAACTTCTCCACTTTGAGCATCAAAATTGAAGTTTGTTGTATCACTTATGGAGTAAGTAACTGTTGATGTCTCATCTGTTGCCACTAAAGTAATTGCTGAAGTCTGATTCTCGTTTACACTTGCTGTTGGAGATGAAGTAAGCTCTGGAGCTGTTTCATCTACTTCTTCTATGGTACAACCTCTTGTATCAACTGTAAAAGACTCATACTGTTTTCCATAAAAACTTCCAAGTTTTTCACTATTACCGACCATATATACTTTATACTCATCTTGCTTGTCAAAACTAAAAGTTGCCTCTTTTAGATTTCCTGCTGTTGGAGTAACAGCAGCTCCTGCACTTGGAAAAACCACCCATTTTATCTCATTTTCAACAAAATCATTTTCAATCAAAGAAGTTGGATTTGTGATAGCTGCGTTTATTAAATAAGCTGAATCACTACAAACATCTACGCTGTTATCTGTAAGTTCTATAGTAGGAATGTCAAAGATAGGAAGCGTAGGGTTAAAAATAGTTTTCTTTCCTCCAGCAGATGGATAGTGTAGCAGATTAGCTTTCCATATAGTTAAATCTGCATATACTTTACCTTCTATCCCTACTTTCACATTTAAGTCTTCAACTCTGTGAAGTCCAAGTGTATCGCTATCTGCAAAATCTGTGTTGTACTGAGCTGTTGCACTTGCTCGTAAATCTCCAGTTATCCAAGGCTCTACACTCATACCAGATGACATAGCTTTATAAAACTTTATTTCTATATTTGGTACAAGTCTTACATACACATTGACACCACCGGCAGCTTTTATCTCTGCTGTATAATCTTTTGTTAGTTCATCGTGAGCTATTGGAGTCCAACTAGAACCGTCATACTCCATCCCTACTTCAACAGTATAATTTGTCTGCAAGTTACTTGTCGCTGTAATACTAGCTTCTGCTCGACCCAATAGTACTGCATCTAAAGTAAATGTTACCTCTTGGTAAATAGGAACAGTTCCAGCCATATAAACACTTTTATATGTCTTATTTACAATTTTAGACTCATACTTTTTTGTTGCTGCTGCTGTATAGGCAAATTTTGTAATTACATTAAAATCTATCTCTCCCTTTAGTGCAACTTTTGCATAGTCTAAATTCTTACCATTTATCTCATGCTCTATAGTAAGTGTTGGGGTAAAGTCAAAAGTAACATCATTTGTAAACTCTGTTTCTGTATCAAATTTTGTAGTTATCTCACCACCAGTATCTACTTTTCCATCTCCAATGACTGTTATCGAAGCTTCTAGAGTTTCACAGTCACTTCCCATGATGTCACTAATTCCATCATCAAATGTATCTTCTGCACAAACCTCAAACTCAGCGATATAGGCTTCGGTACTTACATGGCTTTTATTTGGTGTCCACTTTAGATAAGCTTTTGCCTCAAGCTCATTTGATTTTGTTGTATAGAGTCCAGCTCCTCGCTCACCCAATGAAAGAAGTTTTACACTTGTAAACTTCCAGTCATCATCGATACCAGCTTGTGTCATAGTAGCTTCTATATCTATTTGAAGTGTTTGACCTTGAACTACTGTAATGTTATCTTGAACAACAGTCACACTAAAGTCACTGTTGCTCTTTGTAAGTGCTCTTTTTAGTATTGAACTTGAAGGGAGGTTTTGCTTCTGGGTAACTCCAAATCTGCCGCTTTCCCAAGAGGTTGTAGTCTCTTTAGTATTGTTTGTTGTATATCTTACGCTTCTTTTAAGTGAACGACTCTCAACTCCACTCTGTGAAGTTCCAAAAAGTACTACTTTAGAGGAAAGTTTTGCACTTTCAATAACATCTGTAATAGCTACATCTTCGACTATAATTTTTGTTGTTGAATCATTTTTATCAACTGAAACAACTCTTTTAAGATATGCATTATCAGCATTTCCCACTAAAATATCACCAGCCTGTGGTACTTCAGCTTTTAAAGAGTCTTCAAACAGAAGCTTATTAGCACTCTCTTGTGCATTTTCAAGATGTAAATCAGTCGCTTTTTTTACTATAGCAGTAGGTACTAACACTACCTCTTGAGGAAGAGTTTGCATCTCACCTTCTTCACTCAGAGTTGTATTATCAGACGCATCAACTGCTTTTACTTTAACATAGTAGAGAGTGTTGTCACTCAATCCAGATATATCTGCCTCTAAAGTATTTATAACTGTTTGCTTTA
>QMKU01000401.1 GCA_003646525.1 Campylobacterota bacterium | reverse complement strand
TTCAGGCGAAAATTCTGGATATAAAACTGCGGCATCTTGAGGGGTTCAACGCCGCCCGCCGGGAAAATCACAGAAAATATGCCCAACTTTTAGGCGATGTGGAGCAGATTGCCCTTCCGGTTGAGCGGGATTATGCTTATCACACTTTTCATCAATACACTATCAGGGTGCTTGACGGCTCCCGGGACGAATTGGTGGAATTTCTGCGGGGGAACGGAATAGGCTGTGCGGTGTATTATCCCGTGCCGGTGCACAAACTTGGACCGTTTGAGGGAAGCGCAAAAGATGAGGACCTTCCCGGCACGATGACCCTCGCCCGGCAGGTGCTGTCCCTGCCAATTTTCCCCGAGTTGACCGACGAGGAAATTGAGCAGGTTGCAGAAAATATCAAAAGGTTTTTCCGGCGATGATAATCTCTGTGGAGTTGAAAAACTTTCGCAATTTTGCCTATGCCCGCGCTGAACTTGACGAGCGGGTGAATATCGTCTTCGGTCCCAACGGCTACGGCAAGAGCAATTTTTTGGAGGCGCTTGATGTCTGCGGTTTCGGGCGGTCGTTCCGCGGCTCCGGACAGCAGATTGTCAAATTTGATGCCGATTTCGCCCGGGTGGTGGCAAAAAATCCCCAGCACGAGACCCTTGAGGCGGTGTTCCTCCCCAACGGGGCGAAAAATTTCATCCTCAACAGCAAGCGCCTTCCAAGGCTCAGAGACCTTTTGGGGAAATTCCCCACAATCTATGTGGGACCCGACGAGGTGAACATAGTTGCCGGCTCGCCGTCAAAGCGGCGGAATTTTCTGGATTTTACCATAAGCCAATACGACCCGGTGTATGTGAGCGAGTTGGGGGCATATGTCAAAAGTGTTGCGCAGCGGAACAGCGCACTCAGGGGAGTTGCCGAGGGCGAAATCGCCGGCGGGATGGTGTTGATTGAGACCATTGACGAGCAGGTCGCCCATCACGGAGCGCAGGTTCTGGCGACAAGAAACCGCTTTTTGAGGATGATTTCCCCTCTGGCGACGGAAATTTTTGCCGCAATATCGGGAATTGAGCGCCGACTGGACATTGAGTATCTCTCCACGGCGGCGGACAACCTTGACGACCCCGAACTTGAGCGGGTCTATTTTGAGCGCCTGTGCGCACGCCGCAAATCGGACCTCAAAACTTTCCAGACCGCCATCGGACCGCACCGGGACGATATTGAGATATATCTTGGGAATCTTCCGGCGAAAAAGTTTGCCTCGTGGGGGCAGGTCAGGATGATATCCTTAGCGCTTCATCTGGCGGCGGCAAGGATTTTAGAGGAGAAAATCGGGCGCACACCCACACTCCTTTTTGACGATGCCCTCGCCGAACTTGACCCCCAAAGAGCGCACTCGGTTCTGGAAATTGCGCCTCAATTCGGGCAGATTGTGGTTGCAACTCCGCATCCGGAGCATTTAATTGAGGATGCCAAAATTTTCCGCCTCGCCGAGCCGGGGAAAATTGTGGAGGGAAAATGAGCCAGTGGTCGCATATCGGCGGAGTTTTAGAGCAGATTCTCAGGGAATTAGGTCTTTTTGATCAGATAACCGAGACAAAAATTTTCGCCGACTGGGAGGGCATCGTGGGGAAATACTTTGCGCAGATGTGCCAGCCTGTCCGGTTTGAGCCCGAGGACGGCGAACTGTGGATAAAGGCGCTTGCCCCCGAATGGCGGCAGGAGTTTTTCTCCGTGCGGGAGAGTTTAATCGGCAGGATAAACGAAAAACTCGGCGCAAAAATTGTGAAAAAAATCCGGATTGTGTAGTTTCTATTTGCTTTTTGGCGAACAGATGTTATTATTTTTTCTCTTTTTAGAAATCAACCTAACCGGGAGGAACTATGGCAAGGAAAAAGCGGGGGGCAACAGAGGACTATTCGGAAAAGATAGCCTTTCTCAAAAGGCTCACCTCTGCGTTTGGACCCTCATCGTTTGAGGATGATGTTCGTGCGCTTTTCCGTGAGGAGGTCAAAGGCTATGCCGACAGAGTGACCACCTGCGGACTGGGGAGTATTATCGCCGCCAAGAAAGGCACCGCCGACAGCCCCAAAATTATGGTCGCCGGGCATATGGATGAGGTCGGCTTTATGGTCCGGGGAATCACTTCTAACGGATACATAAAGTTCAACCCCATCGGCGGATGGTGGGGGCATGTTGCTTTGGGGCAGAAGGTTGTGATTCGCACCCGCGAGGGCAAGGAAATTATCGGCGTCATCGGTGCCAAGGCACCCCATGTTCTCTCCCCCGAGGAGCGCAAAAAGGTTATGGATTTGGACAAGATGTTCATTGATGTGGGAAGTTATAACGACTACAATGCGCCGGAAAAACTGGGGATAAGAATCGGCGACCCGATTGTTCCGCTCAGCGAGTTCTACGAACTGGGCGACGGCAAAATGCTTATGGCAAAGGCGTGGGACGACAGAATCGGCGTTGCGGTGGCGATTGATGTCCTCAAGGAACTTCACGGAAAAAGCCATCCAAACACGGTTTTTGCGGTTGGGACCGTGCAGGAGGAAGTTGGGCTCAGGGGCGCAGGAACCAGCGCCAATGAGGTCAACCCCGATGTTGCTTTCGCCATTGATGTGACGATTGCCGCCGACACTCCC
>QMKU01000400.1 GCA_003646525.1 Campylobacterota bacterium | reverse complement strand
TATTTGTACACTCACAAGATAGAGAACTCAAAGAGGCTGCTATGCAAAAGAGAGTGCAAAATCTGTTTTTAGAGAAACTTCAATATCTCAAAGATGGTCTCACTATCAAAAGAAGAACTAAAGCGTATGAAAAGGTCTTGGAGACTATAGGCAAACTCAAAGGGAAATATTCAGCAATAGCCCAATACTATAGCATTGTCACCACAAAAGACCCTAATGGTGTCAATGCGATAGATATAGTATGGAGTGAAAAGAAGTCACTAGTACAACTAAAACCAACTAACCAATAAAACCATTTCATCTCAAAAAAGATGGGTTACTCTTGGAAGATATTATACGAGGGACAAAAAATGGCAAAACCAAAAAGAAAACTAACTACAGCAGAGAAAAAAGCAAAAGCCGAAAGAAGAAAAAAATATAAATGGATTTTTATAAATGGTAAACAGGTTAAGGTTAAAAGAGAACCAATGATAGATGGGATGAGTGTGGATGAGTATATTCGTCAAATTGATGACCCGATATGGTTGCACCAAAATGAGATGTGGGAATATATGGAGAAGTTTGAAGATTGAGTCAAATAGATTTTCTCTAACTCATAAATTTAGATTTAATCTATAATTCGTCGGTATGTCAAAGTTAAGAAGCTTCCCAAGAACAAAACTACTAAATGAAGAGGGATGAAAAATCTACATTTGATTATCTACATCTTTGGGGTAGCCTTAACCTTTTTTGGATAAAATATCGTCTAATAAGACCAGCTAATGTCTTATCGTTAAAATATGCAATTAAATATGGGCTGGTACTTAAATACTCACAAGGTTTGCTATGTTTGGTATGGGTTTTACCGAAATATTATTGGTTGCTGTTGTTGTTATTCTCTTTCTCGGTCCGGATAAACTTCCTGATGCGATGGTGAAAGTTGCCAAGTTTATGAAAAGTGTCAAGAAAGCGATTGGAGATGCCAAAAGTAGTTTGGATGAAGAGATGAAGATCGCAGATCTGAAAGAGGAAGCGATGAGCTACAAGAAGCAGCTCGATGATGCGAGCAGTGAACTGCAAGGCTTTAAAAATATTGGTATCAATCCTATGGAGGATATCAATGAAGCGATCAGTGATGCCAAAAAAAGTTTCTCTGATGTAGCCAATCAAGCAGAGAAGGATACCATAGCAACACAGGTTGAACCAAAACAAGAGGATGTCACCTTCTCTAAGAAAAAGAAAAAAAATAGTCCCAATATAGCGGACAAAGCAACAGAAAACAGAGAGGAGAAAGCATAATGTTTGATGGTATCAAACCTCACCTTGCAGAGCTCAGAAAACGCTTGGGTATTGCCGTGGCTTCTATTATTGTTTTTGCATTTATTGCGTTTGGATTTAATCAGCCGATTATCGAATTTGTCAAGGCACCGCTGGTTGGTGTCGTAGATGGGGATCCGTTTATTGGTGGTATTGGTATCTTTTTTACTGCCTTGAAAATTTCTATTTTTACAGGGTTTCTTGTTGCCCTTCCTGTTGTCTTCGCTCAGATTTGGCTCTTTATCGCTCCTGGACTTTATGACAATGAGAAGAAATATATCCTACCTTTTGCAGCGATATCTACCTTCATGTTTCTTCTAGGGACGGCGTTTGCTTACTGGGTCGTCATCCCTCTAGGCTTTCAGTTCTTGTGGATGTTTGCAGGAAGTCTCGTCAACTTTCTCCAAACACTCGATGAATATGTCAGTATCTTTACCAAAATACTTTTTGGTTTTGGTGTCGCATTTGAGCTACCTGTTGTTCTCTTCTTTTTAGGTATGCTAGGGCTTATCACCGATAAAAATCTCAAAGATTTCTTTGGCTATGCTGTATTGATCATCTTTATCTTTGCGGCACTTCTGACTCCACCTGATGTCATCACTCAGCTCTTGATGGCGGGACCGCTCGTACTGCTTTATGGGATCTCTATCTTGATCGTTCGTATGGTCAATCCTGCAAAAGTAGAGGATGAGGATGATGAAGAGACTGCATGACCGCCATCAATGATAGTCAAGATCCTCTGCTTACCTCAAGCTACTTCTATCATCTTCCAGAGGGGCATATAGCCACGACACCCGTCTACCCTAGGGATCAGGCGAAACTACTGGTATATGATCGAGAGAGTAAACAGATAACACATACGACTTTTTCGGAACTATTGACTTATCTTCCAAAATCTTGTGATATTTTTCTCAATGATACTCGCGTCATCAAGGCGAGATTGTTTGGAAACAAAGAGAGCGGAGGAAAAGTGGAACTACTTTTCAACAAACCCATAAATGCATTCCACTCTCTCGTCTTGATTAGGGGTCGTATCAAAATTGGAATGATACTCTCATTTGAGCAGGATCTCAAAGCCAAGGTAATTGCGCTCAATGATGATGGATCTAGAGTAGTCGCCTTTACTCACTTAGATAGGGCTGTACGATTCGAGGAGCTTGTTTTGATCCTTGATGAGATTGGACATATTCCTCTGCCCCCTTATATACATAGAGAAGACAATGCAGATGATGCAAGGGACTATCAGACACTTTTTGCCAAAAATGCAGGTGCTGTCGCTGCACCTACTGCCTCTTTGCATTTTACTCCTGAACTTTTTCAAGCATTGGAGCAG
>QMKU01000399.1 GCA_003646525.1 Campylobacterota bacterium | reverse complement strand
TTGAATGATGGGATTGGGTTTTATGAGGAGGTGGGAATGTTGGGGAGATTGGAGGGGTGACTTTTTTTAGCCTGACGCGTATGGGGCTACCCCTACAAGTTTTATTCAAAAAAAGCTTATTTCATTGACATTGGACTAAAATCCCTGCTCCAAATATCTCTCTAGAATGATTTTCGCTGCAACTGAGTCGAGTCGTCCATCTTTTTTGTGCTTGAAGTCACCTGCAGTCAGCTCTTTTGCCTCAAAACTAGAACCTTGCTCATCCTGATACTCTAGTGCTATTTCCAACTCCAATAGAGAGACAAAGTGTTTGATGCGTCGCTCCATCTCTTCAGAGCTTGATCCATCCTTGGGTAAGCCTACCACTAACTTTTCGATTTCCCACTCTGCCAAAAATAGATTGACATCGTGTGCGGCTTGATTGCGGTTTTTGCGATGGATTGCGTTTTGTGGTAGGACGATTTTGCCATCAAGACAAATCGCTATACCAATCCGCTTGAGTCCAACATCTAAACTTGCATACTTCATGGTGCTAATACACCATCAATATAGAGCCACCGTCCAGTAACTTGTAGAAATCTACTTCTTTCGATCATAACCCCACTCGAAAGTGAAGCCTTGAAGGTGACAAATGCCTCTTCCTTTCCATTAGACCACTCAAGTATTTTCAAATCTTCAAATTGTGTTTGCTGACAAAAAAGATCAATAGAAGTTTTCCATATTGTGGTATTTTCTGAAAAGTCAGGATTTTCAGGATGTGTTGTCAGTATAATATAGGCACTCTCCCCTACTGCATAAGCACTATATCGTGACCTCATCAACAATAGAGCATTTTTTGCTACAGTACCTTTATGGTACTTGGCACAACACTTTTTATACTTATGACCACTTCGACAAGGACAGGGGAGATTTGGTGAATATTTTGTCATTATGGACTGCTCATCGCATCATGCGCTTGCAAACAATAATTCTCTTGCTGTAAAAAGAGCTATAGAGACTGCTTGTTATAACACGCCTTTTGCTACTGCTAGCATGCATAAACTTCCCTCTACCAATATAGATGCCGACATGATTCACTTTTCTCCGGAAGCGTTTGCGCGTATCAAAAAAGATCAAATCTCCATAGCGAAGCTGACTGAGAGATATCGTTTTCCCTCGTCTCGATTGGTCAATGGCCCTTCGCGGCAACCAGAGATTCATTGTCGCAAAACTATAATAGGTGAGTCCAGAGCAGTCAAAACGATTGGGACCTTGTCCTGCATAGCGATAAGGATCCCCATAAGTTCCCCTCAGTGTTTTCTGTAGTGCAACGCGTGAAGGGTACTGATATTTGACAACTGGCTTGTAGCGATGCTTTGGCGCACAAGCAGATACAAGAACTAATACCAATAGAGCAATCAATAATGCAAAAAATCGTCTAAAATTTATGGGACAGCCTTTCTAGGAATACCATTGGCAGGTTTCCAAGGAGTGCTGTGCCATGTACTAGTTGTTCGCATAGGAGTAAGTTTACCATGACAAGTCATATAAAACTGCTTTTCGCTTTTACTCATATAGCGTCTACAAATTTTCATCCGTTTGAGATAGACGGGCTCTTTGTCGAAATTGGTATAAACCACTTTGCGATCTCCACTACTAGCATGGGCAAACCAGCCTTTCCCTAGATAGATACCAACATGGCTGATGCGCTTACTGTGCCTGTTTTGCGAGCCGAAAAAGATGAGATCTCCATAGATGAGATTATTGTATCTCACTTTTTTTCCTACTTTTGCCTGTTCTCTAGCAGTCCTAGGGATGCGCACACCCATCTGCCCGTAGATATTGTAGGTTAGTCCAGAGCAGTCAAATGCATTTGGTCCCTCTTCTGCCCAGATATAAGGCTTATTCAAATATTTATTGAGAAGTTTTTGAATATTTTTTCGATTGGGAGTACAAGTTTTTGCAGGCTTGATAATATCATAATTTGGATAGCTATAAGACTTGCGAGAGCAGGCCGTGAAAAAGAGTGCAAGTACCAACAAAAATAGGATCGAAAAATGTTGTTTCACCATAATGCCTTTTGACTTATTTTTGGCATTATAGCACTCACTTCTTAAAGGATCAACATAGCATCCCCATAACTAAAAAATCGATACTGATGTACAATGGCTTCTTCATAAAGTGCCAGTGTTTTTTCTCTTCCGACAAAAGCACTCACAAGCATAATCAATGTACTTTTGGGCAAATGGAAATTGGTCAAAAGATGGTCAACTCGCTGTGGTAGATTGTGAGGATTGAGGAAAAGGTCACACTCTCCGTCTTTCTTGCCTGTCCTAGCATAATATTCGACAGTGCGCGTGACTGTCGTACCGATCGCGAGGATCTTTCGATCGCTGTCCAAGATACTGGCCGCTTCATCAGAAATATGAAAATACTCTGAATGCATAGGATGATCAAGAATCTGTTTAGCCTCCACAGGCTTAAAAGTACCAGCTCCCACATGTAGCGTAATTTTGTGTGTTTGGTATGCCTGCTCCAATGCTTGAAAAAGTTCAGGAGTAAAATGCAAAGAGGCAGTAGGTGCAGCGACAGCACCTGCATTTTTGGCAAAAAGTGTCTGATAGTCCCTTGCATCATCTGCATTGTCTTCTCT
>QMKU01000398.1 GCA_003646525.1 Campylobacterota bacterium | reverse complement strand
TAGTATTGAAATGCTAGCCACAATGCAATCACCATCGCAATTATTGGCACAATCCAAATCGATGCAATAAAGTTGAAACTGCTTGACTCTTGGACTTGGGGTAGCTCTTTTGGCATCTATCGACTTCCTCTAATTAATTTTGTATCAAAGGCATGTGCTGCCAAAAGTGTAAAAAAGACAGTGAGTGCAAATGCAGTTGATGCGGCACCAGCAACAATCTTCACAGAGCTCAAATGTACCAAACCAGCCAGTATCCCCACCACAAAAACATCAACCATTGACCATGGGCCGATCAGTTCAGTGAAATAATAGACTTTGTGTTTATTGATCTTTGTGTTATTGTTGAGAGGATTTCTGACACTGATAAGCAGATAAGCCAACATGATAAACTTGGCGATCGGTACAAATATTGATGCGACTAGGATGATCAATGCTATTGGATAGTCGCCGTGATTCCACAATTCAATAACTCCTTCTAGTATCGTACTGCCACTCTCAGAGCCAAATTGCTCAATGATCATCATAGGATAGAGATTGGCTGGCACATAGAAAATCATTGCAGTTAGCAAGTATGCCCAGCTTTTTTCTGTTGGTGTACTTCTATGATGATAGATTTTTGACCCACATCTACGGCATATATTATTTTGTCTCTTGTCTATATTGACTGCTTCGCATACAGGGCATGAGATCAGTTCATCACTCTCAACCGAGTACATGGGGTGCTTCCTCTTCGGATAATTGGTAGACTTGTTTTCTCAGCATCCACAGTTCTCTGAGATGGATATTGCGTGTAAAATAGATATCGATTAGAACAAAAATAATTAATGCCCAGAATGAAACACCCAAATGAATATCTGCTATACCAAGAAGTTTTACTATGGCGACCAAGATGCTAATCAAAAAGATATCACTCATATGCCAAGGAATGATACGCGCGAGAAGAATCAAAAGGTTTCCCACCAATATTTCCCTAGTACCTCTCTTCATCAAATAAAAAATAAAAAAATAGAGTAAAAAAATCATCAAAGGAAAAATAAAAATCAGATAAATAATAAAAAGTCCGACAAGATAATAGCCACTAGCTATAAGCGAATCAATCATCGAGAGGATCGATATGAAGCTTTCACTTCCCAAGATATTAATTTGTACAAGTGGAAAAACATTGGCAATAATAAAAAAGATCAATCCTGAAATACTCAATGCCAACCCACGATCCAAAAATCCATTGTCGTGATGATAGAGGACTATTCCACATTGAGAGCAGCAGAGTGCCTTGGAACCGTTCTCTATCAATACTTCTCTGTTGAGTGTATGGCACTTGTGGCAGATGATATATGCATCAAGTTCATCTTCGCTATTCAATTCAATCTTCATAATCGTAAGGATACCATAAATAATCTGCTTTTAACATCTCACAATGTATGATTCATTATTTTGGTATGGAGTTGAATAAAATGAAGATTCTTTCAGTGGGCAAAGATATAGAATATAGGGATTTGGATATTGTTTCGATCAAAGGATCAGAACTTGAGAGGCATCATGATATTGAATGTTATGATTATGTTATTATCAATGGAGGCGATGGATCAATCCGTCGTGTTTTGAGGCAACTCCACAAGCTTGACTCAACTCCTAGGTTTATTCTCAATCCTACGGGCTCATTCAATGTCGTTGCCAAGCTCCATCGTGTGCCACCGATCGAAGAAATCTTCAAAAAACTTGCCAAAAATGAGTCACTTCAGATCGAAAAACATCATCTTTTTTACCTTAATGATGATATTTTTCTCTTTTCAGCAGGCAATATGGGTGATCTTCAGCATATATTTCTCTCAGAAACGCTGCGTTTTGGTTGGCTCAAACATGGTATAAGAAAATATCTGCTTGCAGTAATTTTTCTCTTTCCTATACATCTCATAATGACTCCTTTTATGCTTCTAAGTTCAAAGCGTTTTTTTATCTTTACACCGATGCGTTTTATCAAAAAATTTGGAAGTTTTTATGGTGAAGTAAATGATATCACTATCGATATGGACAATGAATACAATATGCTTGAGCTAGATGGAGATATCGTAACTATTCATGGCAAACATCTACATATCAGACAGGCGGGGAGTGTGCCTATTGTGATAGGGTAAGGAAGTTAAGGATTTGTTAGAATTGGTGCTTTAGCTCTATCTAATAGCTTGAGACTGAAGCCACAGTTCCAATAGTTTTGTATTTTCCCTTAACTCAATACTATTATGCCTTCTCCATTTTCTACTCTAAAATACTCTTTTCTACTCAATTTAATTTAAAATCAACTTACAAAAAGTATACTTCCAATATAATAATTAATATTATCTTTCCAAGGTTTATTATGAACTTTACCAAAATTTTACTCTCTCTTGTTTTTTTTACACCAATTTTATTTTCTCCCTTGATTTTAGTTGTAACTGCTTGGCACTATATAATAGATGAAACATATCAAACAGCAGGATTGGCTACACTACTATTTACTATAAGTCTATTTTTGATTCTATTTATTTTTGAAAAGATTTGGAATGAGACTATTGAGCTTGTGAAAGATAAAAATATAAACTCTATAGAAAAAGCTATTGAAGATAAGAATATTCCTGTAGTAATACTTGTAGCAT